>JAUSLL010000106.1 GCA_030649335.1 Parvibaculum sp.
AGTTTGTCTTCCTTGGGCCCGATACGTCGAACAAAAAATAGGCTCGGGTCTCTTTCGCTCTATCGAAGCGGGCATTTCGGCATTTATTCGCGAGTGGTGCATATATGGCATCAATTAGCTGCATATGCGGGAATGGCTGATCGCTATAAAATGCACCCTGCCGTCTTATTGGCAATCAAGTCTTTGGGGGGCTCGCATGCAAATGAAATCACAATTTAGGCGCCGATTGCTTGGATCAACGGCACTGGCGGCAGGCGCTTTTCTATGGGCCGCCTCGCCTGCGCATGCCGACCCTGCGCCTGATAAGTGTGTCAGTGTTGTTTCACTGACAGGTGAAACCATCACTTGCAGCGATTACAGCTACACGTCGATCTACCGCAATGCCGACGACGTAACCGTAACGCTTAATCCGGCGGCCGAAGTGGCTTTCGGAGGTGTATCGACTGTGGAGCTTTATGGTGCCCGCAATTCTGTGACGCTCAACGGTGCATCAACCATCTATGGCCGTGATTCCCGCTACAGTGTTTTTCTTCAGGGCGAAGCCAATGCGGTGACGCTGAGCGGCGGCTCGTCCATCTACATGTCAGGCGAAGGTGCTGCTCATAGTAAAGCACTCAGGGTTGAAGGCGAAGGTGCGGTGATTACCCTGAATGAGGGATCGGACGTCACCCTCGTCGGCAACAATTCAAACTACGTTAACGTCGCGGGAACCGGCGTTGTGTCCTATGCCGGGGGCGCCACGTTGACGCTGAACGCGGCCTCGACGATTAACGTGTCGGGCGGAACGGGACGTGTTTACGGCGACAGCACCTATATCGGCGCGACGCTCGGAGGCGTGAGCCAGTCCGTCGCTTTGAATACCGGATCGTCGATCAACGTATTCGGAACCGGCATATACGGCGGTCACAACATTGGCTTGCGCATGAGCGGTCGGCCTTCGGATACGGCCGAAGACGCCGGGACAGTAACCCTGAATAGCGGCTCCAGCATCAATGTCACTCTGAGCAGCGGGACCTTTACTTCCGTAGCAAGCGGTATCGAATTCAGTGCAGCTATGGCGCCGCGCCGGATGATGTACGGCTACGGCTACGGCTATGCGTCATCGGTCACGTTGAATGATGATTCAAGTATCAACATTTATGGTCAGGGCGGCGCATCAAGCACGTCCAATTATTACTCCGGCATTGTCGGGAGGTCTTTTTCGCGCAGCACGGTCACGCTGAACGATACATCAAGTATCAATATCGGTCGTGACGATGGGTATGGTTCAGGGGTGGGCATCCGGCTCGGCGGTGGATATTTCGATGTCGTGATGAACGACAAAACGTCGATCGTGGTCGGTGGCGCGCTGAGTGGCGCCTCTTACGGCATGATACTGAATGGTGATCACATTTCGGTCACGCTTAGCGATATGGCATCGGTTCAAAGCGACGGCCTTGTCCAGTCGAACGGCATCAATGTGCGCGGGTCTGACAACAGCATTACGCTGAACGATGACAGTAGCGTCTCTGGAAACGGCACCGCGATTTTGATGGCCCGGTCATTTGGCGGGAGTTCTGTTGAACTGAACGGACATGCAACCGCGCTTTCGACTTTCGGTGAAGGCATCAATGTTTATGACAGCACCTATAGCAATGTAACGTTGAACGACAACGCCAGGGTTGCTGCGGCCATCTACAATGGGATTGTGCTCCACACGGTGAACGATTCAACCGTAACGCTGAACGGGAACAGCCGCGTTGAGGCCGGTGACGACTACGCCGGTATTCTCGTCACGGGCAATTACAGCGCATACGCCAGTGAATACCGCAGCCGACGCAATTCGATTGTCGCGAATGCCGGAACAACGATTATCGGTGGCACAGGTATCCTGATCGAGAGCGGATACTACAACAGTGTTTTCCTCGCCGGTTACGTCGAGGGCACTTCAGGCGTTGCCATTGATTTCAGTAACACAACGAATTCGACGCTGACACTTGCGACGGGCGCGACGCTGGTCGGCACTGTCAATGGCCGCACTGGCGGGTACGACAATCTCTTCCTGCAAGGTGAGGGGACGCTGACGACTTCGATCAGCAATTTTGATCGGCTGACGGTGGACGCAGAAGGCATCTGGAACCTCGCCGCCGATCTCAATCTTGATAATGGTACTCCCGGCGCTGTGGCGATCAACTCAGGCACATTGGCGGTCAATGCCGATCTCTATGCCGGTGGTGGCGTGGCGGTCGAAAGCGGGGCCACCTTGGGCGGCAGCGGCACAGTGCATGGCGCCGTTGTTGTTAAAGACGGCGGCACGCTGGCACCGGGCAATTCGCCGGGCACGATCAATGTTGTGGGCAATGTGAACTTCAACGCCGGATCGATTTTCGCGGTGCAGTTTGAAGGGGCCGATGCCGACAGGTTGAATGTGAACGGCAATGTGACCGTCGCGCCCGGCGCCATCATCCAGCCGGACTTCATCGGTGGCGTGGACGGCTTTACCGGCATCATTCTACAGGCAACGGGACCGATTTTCGGTACGTTCGGTGTCGGGTCCGGCGGTGCGGTGTATCAGACGCCGGGCGAGGTCCACATCACAGCGACGTCGGCATCGAGCATGAGCGGTTCGACAGGCGGCGGCATGGCAGCCGGGTTCAGCTTCCTCGACACTGTGATGACGCAGGCAGCCACCATTGACACCAATAGCAACCTCTGGGCATCGGCCATCATCGACCGGTCGGATCGGACGAGCACGGGTAGTTCCAGAGGTTATCACCAGACGAGCCACGGCGGCGCTTTCGGTGGCGCGCTGATGCAGACTGGCGATGCGACTGTGGGTCTTGCAGGCGGCTTCATCGACACGACGGTCGATACAGTGACCGGCAGCTCGAAGACAAGAATTGACGGCTTCAATCTGGCCGCCTACGGCACATACCGTTTTGGCGGCACTGTTCTGACAGCGGTGTTGTCGGGTGCCTATCAGGATCAGGACGTCAGCCGCAATGTGCTGGTGGGCGGTGTGGTCTCGCAAGCAAAAGGATCGCCCAAAGCCTGGCTGGGTGGCGCGGGTTTCGGTATTGCTCGTCCGGTTGCTTTGGAAAGAGGCTTCACGCTGACACCCAAAGCCAATATCGGCTGGCTTCATATGAGCCGTGACGCCTATAGCGAAACAGGCGGTGGCAACGCCGCAATGTCGGTCGATCAGATTGCAACCGACACGGTCCGTGGACAGGTGGGCGCGGAATTGTCACTCATGATCAAAAACCCCAATGATATGTGGTCCGTGCGTCCTAATATCCATGCCGGTCTGGCGCGTGAATGGCGCGGTGGCGACAAGGAAACAACGGGTACATTCGCGGGCGTATTCGTCGCAACGGGGCAAGGCTTCAGGACCCAACTCGACAATCGCGATCAGACCTATATGGCCATCGGCGCAGGCGTTGACGTGACGGTCGGCCACGGCATTACAGCCTTTGCGGGCTATGACGGTAGCGTGGGCGGCGACGCGGAACGCTCCGGAGGGTTCCGCATAGGCGCGCGTCTGGCGCTGTGACGCGATAATGCAGCGAATACAAAAAAGGCCAAGGCATGATGCCTTGGCCTTTTGTTTGTCGGCGCTGTGTTTTCAGCTCGTCTGGTTTTTACCGCGCGCCTGAATGCCGGCGCGGCGTTCTTCAATCGCTGACGCATCAACGGATGTATTGGCAGCGCTGGAAAATTTCAGTTCGGTTTTGAGGCCTTCGCCGAAGCTCTGGGCAAAGCCGTCATTGATGAGCTGCTTATAGGCGGGCAGGCACTGCGGCACGACCGTCAGCATGTCTTCGGCCAGCTTGCGGCAGACGGGGATGAGGTCTTCGGGCGCGACGACGCGGTTGATCATGCCCCATTCATTGGCCTGTTCAGCCGACAGGAAGTTGCCCGTGAGCGAGAGTTCCTTGGCGCGGTAGATGCCGATGACGCGGCTGAGCTTCTGGCTCAGGCCCCAGCCCGGCAGGATGCCGACGCGGGCGTGCGTGTCAGCAAAGCGCGCGTTGGTGGAGCAGATGAGCACATCGCAAGCGAGCGCCAACTCGAAGCCACCAGTGATCGCGACGCCGTTGATGGCGCCGATGACGGGGCCCGAAAAACGGTTGATGGAGGTGACGGGGTCTTTGTCGCCGATGGTGCCGCCGACAGTGCTGGCACCCGAGCCAAGTTCCTTCAGATCAAGACCGGCACAGAAGGCCTTGCCCGAACCCGTGAGAATGACGGCTTTGACATCGGCGTCCGCTTCCAGATCCGCGAAGGTTTCAGCGAGGGCCTGACGCAAGGCACCTGAAAGCGCGTTCATGGCGGTCGGGCGATTGAGCGTCACAAGGGCGATTCCCCCTGATTTTTCGACCAGCAGGACCGATTCTTGTTCTGAATTCGTCATTTTACCTTCTCCATAACCCATGAAATTGCGCTGTAAATGGCTCTAATCCTGATCTATCAGAGGGGGCGTTTGGCCGCAATCGCAGGGGATCAGGCATTGGTTGACCCAGCCCCCCTCATCGGACAGCATGCGCGACCTTGCAAAGCCCATTAGGGCCCGCGCACGACAACGCTATCCCTGAAACTATTGAAGGCTCGGTTTATTGAGCACGACTTCATCCGACGAGAAACAGCCGCTGAGGCTCGCTCTCCACGTCGCCGCGCTTGGCGTCGTTTTCGGCGATATCGGGACAAGCCCCCTTTACACAATTCGCGAATGCTTCGACGAAAAAGTCGGATTGCAGGCAACCGCGGAAAGTGTGACTGGCGTGCTGTCGCTTGTGTTTTGGGCCATCACCATTGTCGTGATGACCAAATATGTCTTCTTCATTCTGCGCGCCGACAACAAGGGCGAAGGCGGCGTGCTGGCACTGACAGCGCTGTCGCTGAAACGCGCAGGCAACAACACGCGCCTCGGCGGCGCAATAATGATAGCGGGCATGATCGGCGCGGCGCTCTTTTACGGCGACGGCATCATCACACCGGCGATTTCCGTGCTCGGCGCGGTTGAAGGTCTTGCCGTTATCTCGCCTGCCTTTGCCGACATGACCATGCCGATTGCGGCCGTGCTGCTGATCGGCCTGTTCCTCGCGCAAAAAGGCGGCACAGCCCGCGTCGGTGCTTTCTTTGGGCCCGTGATGGGCGTTTGGTTTCTGGTGCTGGCGGCGCTCGGCATTTGGGGCATCAGCCACGAACCAGCCGTGCTTGCCGCGCTCGACCCTCGTCCGGGCTTTGACCTGTTGATGAGCGGCAACACGCGTCCGCTGCTGCTGCTCGGCGCCGTAGTCCTCGCTGTCACAGGCGCTGAAGCCCTTTATGCCGACATGGGCCATTTCGGCGGCGTCACCATCCGCCGCATCTGGCTCACATTCGTCTGGCCTGCGCTCATTCTCAATTATTTTGGTCAGGGCGCACTGATCCTGCATGATCCGGCAGCCGTCGAAAATCCGTTCTACCTGCTCGCGCCGGAGTTCCTGCGCATCCCGCTTCTGCTGCTCGCCACAATGGCCGCGATCATCGCTTCGCAGGCCGTGATCTCCGGTGCCTTCTCGGTGACGAGCCAGGCTGTGGAGCTCGGCTGGTTGCCGCGCGTGCGTATCCGCCACACGTCAGCGCGCGAGAGCGGTCAGATTTATGTGCCGCAGATCAATGCTGCGATGATGGTCGGTGTGCTCGCCGTGATTTTCGGTTTTGAAAATTCATCGAACCTCGCATCCGCATATGGCATTGCGGTTGTTGGTACTATGGTGATGACGACGCTGCTGGGCTTCTACTACTACCGCTATATCGCCGGCTGGCCGCTGATCCCCGTGTTCCTCGCCGCCGCCGCGCTGCTGATGATAGATATGAGCTTCCTTGCGTCGAACCTCACCAAAGTGCTGGAAGGTGGCTGGATGCCGATCATGGTCGGTATCGTCATCGTGACGGTGATGGAAACATGGCGTCGCGGTCGTAAGGCGCTCGCAGAGCAATTCCTTGATGGCGCTATCCCGATTGAAACGCTGTTGAAGCAAGCGGCTGACCAGAAAATCCAGCGCGTCAAAGGCGCGGCTGTTTTCCTCACAAGTAACCTCGACACCGTGCCTACCGCGCTTCTGCACAACCTCAAACACAATCAGGTGTTGCACAAGCGCGTGGCGCTCTTGCGCGTGAGCACCGAGGACACGCCGCGCGTACCGCTGAGCGAACAGCTCAACGTCGAAACTATGTCGAACGGTTTTGCCCGTATCGAAGTCCGTCATGGCTTCATGCAGCCTGTGGACGTGCCCGAAACGCTGGAACGCTGCCGCACCTTCGGTCTTGATTTTCCGCCGATGGAAACAAGTTATTTCGTGAGCCGCCAGACATTGGTCCACGAGCACTCATCAAAAATGCCGGGCTGGCAGTCGCAGCTTTTCATTTTGCTGATGGACTACGCGCTGTCGCCGACGGAATATTTCCAACTGCCGCCAAACCGCGTCGTCGAACTCGGTACGAAAACCGAAGTCTGACCTTCACGCCTTTGCCTTGATGCGCTCGGCCCGCAAGGCCGAACGGCGCAGCTTGCCTGCATCGTCGCGCAAGGGTTCATGCGCCAGCTCAATCGTCTTTGGAATTTTATAACGCACGAGACGCTCAGCGAGATGGGCGCGCAAACCCGCTTCGTCCAATCCGCCCGGCGCATCGATGAGCGCGTGGATCGTGTTGCCCATGTCATCGTCCGGCAGGCCAATGACGGCTGAGGAGCGCACGCCGGGGAAGGCGTCAATCGCGGCTTCTACTTCGGCGGGATAAATGTTCGCGCCGCCGGCAAGGATCATGTCTGTGTGGCGGTCGGCGAGATAGAGATAGCCGTCCTCATCCATCCAGCCGATGTCGCCGATGGATTCCCAGCCGCCGTCGATCTGCTTCGAGGTCGCGCCGAGATAATGATAGGTCGTGCCGGGGCCGGTGAGGGGCCGCATGAACACTTCGCCCGTTTCGCGGGGGGCGAGTGTTTCGCCATTGTCGCCGACGATTTTCATTTCGCATGTTTCAGCAGGCTTGCCGACAGAACCGCGATGCGCGAGCCACTCCTCGCCATTGATCCATGTGACGCCCTGCGCTTCCGTGCCGCCGTATAGCTCGTGCACGCGCATGGGACCGATCCACTCGATCCATTTTTCCTTGAGCCATGCGGGGCAGGGGGCGGCGAGATGCAGCATGATGCGCAATGCCGAAAGATCATATTTATTGCGCACGTCTTCGGGCAGATTCCAGATGCGGTGCATCATGGTGGGCACCAGCATGACCCAATCGACGCGGTGGTCTGCGAGCAGCTTCAATGTTTCTTCGGCGTCGAAACGCGTCATCACGATGACGTGATTGCCGCAAAAGAGGCCGGACATGGAAAAGCTGAAGGGGCCGTTGTGGTAAAGCGGGCCGGGCACAAGCTGGGTGCGCCCGATCTCTTGCTGGAGACGCGGTGTCTGCGGATCAAAGGCACCGGGATCATTGGAGACGATGATCTTGGGCCGACCCGTCGAGCCGCCCGATGTGGGGGCCTTCCAATAGCGTGAAGTCTTTTCCGGCAGTTCAGCGTCCGACAATGACGCATCGGGCGTGAAGCCGACGTCGATGCAGGTGACGGAACCGTGCGCACCGGCGGGTGCGCCGACGACGAGCGAGGGGGCGGCAACCTCGACGATCATCTCGCGTTCGGAAAGCGGCAGGCGGGCGGAAATCGGTTGCGGTGTGGCCCCGAGTTTCCAAGTGGCAAAGCAGGCTTCATAAAAGCCGATGCCATTGGGAAGGCCGATGGTGACGAGATCACCCTCTTTGACACCCAAACCTTCATAGGCGCGTGCCAGACGGTTGGTAGCGGCGTCAAACGCGCCCCACGACACTGTGCGACCTTCATGCGTGATCGCAGGCTTGTCCGCGCCTTGTGCTGCCCAATAGGCCGGAATGCGTCCGATGGGCAGTACAGGCATGGTGGCGTCCTTTTTTTCTTTTGTCAGGTCAGAGAGCGAAGCCTAATGCGAGGGATCCGAACTGGTCCATCTTCGGCTGACCGTAAAATTCCTTGGTACGGAAATCGTGGGTGAAGCTTAGCCGCGCAGAACCGAGAACTGCAACTGCGCCGAGCTTGAAGTCCGCAACCAGCGGTCGCTTGTCGATGCTCTGGCTGTCGCGGAATGTATTGCCATCGAGAAAAATATCGCGCGCCACGGCACGGCCTTCGACACCGGCAAAGAGATACCAGTCAAAGCCTGTCGAGGCGTGAAACCATTCCGAACCGCCGGACGAGGGATAGATGCGCGGCGGGCCGAAATCATCCGGCAGCGTCGGCCCGATGCGCCAGACACCGCCGACGCCCGCAAAGGTCGAGACATTGCCGAGTGCGACCGTGCCGTAAGGAATGATATCGGTGGCGAGGCCGAGGAACTGCGGTGTGTGGAACAGATTTGACCGCCACGCCCGCTCAAAGCTCACATTGATGCCCAACTCATCCTTGATCTGGTTGTCCCAGCCTTCGGATTTTTCGGCATTTATGAGCTTGTGCCAGTTGTTCTGAACAACCTCGCCGCCCGCCGAGGGGCCGACGACACCGATGTCGAGCTTCCACTGGTCCTGCCAGGCTTCGCCGAGATCATTGGTGCGGATGCTTTCGAGCGACAAGGTGGTGTGGAGCCAGGCAGCATAAGGCCGGTCGGTGAGAATGGGTGTGGTCGTTTCTGTGTCGTCGGGTGTGAAGATGACTTGCGACACCGCGACGCCGACGCGGCGCGAGACGCCGGTGATGTTTTGGTCGTTTGTGAAAATGGAAAAGAGCGGTGGCGCGGAAAGCGACTTCATCCACTCCGGCAGATCATTGGTGGGGGCCGACAGCCAGCCGAGTTTCAGCCCGTTGGTATAGTGCCTGTCGGTATTGGCGACCTTGGCGAAGAGATCATTTTCGACCTGAATGGTCAGAAAGCCGCCGTCCGGCGTGATCGCGGGATCAGGCAATAGCATTTTGGGTGTTTCTGCTGCCGGTGCCTCGGCGTTCTCGTCGGCCAGCGCGGGCGTGAATGCGGCGCAAAAAAGGGCGGCGATGAGGGCGGACTTGCGGCGAGCCTTGGGGGGACGGTTCGTCAACATGGGGAGGCACCAGTTTCAATCGGAAAGGTTGCTTGACGCGGGGAAAGAAGGCGCTGTCCAATGATATCAAAGAAATAGCAAAAACGGACAGTCTCTCTTGCGAAATGGGGGAGGCAATGTCCACGGGAGGATAAGCATGAATGTGTCGCAATTAGGGTCGGGTCTCAGCCGCGAAGCCGCCGCGGCATCCGGCATGATCATCGCTTTTCACGCCCAGCAGACGCCGGACCGCGCGGCGATCATTTCCGAAGCGGGCGACCGGACCTATGCGGAACTGAATGCGCGGGGCAATCAGCTTGCACGCGCGTTGCGGGCGGCAGGTCTCAAGCCGGGCGACGCGGTGGCACTCCTCTGTTCCAACCGTCCCGAATTTGCTGAGGTGTGTGTCGCCTGCCAGCGCGGCGGCTTTCGTCTGACGCCGGTCAACTGGCATCTCAAGGGCAATGAGGTCGGCTATATCGTCGACAATTGCGAGGCACGGGCCTTTGTGGCAGATGCGCGGTTTACGGGATCGGCTGTGGAAGCGGCTGCCATGTCGCCGGGCATGATGATCGGCTTGGCAGTCGGCGGCGATATTCCGGGCTTTGCGAATTACGACGCGGCAATTGCCGGTGAGGATCCCAGAGATATTGACGATCCGGTGCTCGGTACACAGATGATGTATACGTCCGGCACCACAGGCTATCCCAAAGGCGTGTTCCGCCGTGAGGCAGCACCTGTGTCGCCGCTGCTGGTAAAGCTCACCGAAACAGCGGCCTTCAGGGACGGGGATATTGCGCTGGTGACCGGCCCGCTTTATCACGCGGCCCCTCTGGCGCTTAATCTCAACTTCCCGCTCAATTCGGGCATCGGCTGTGTTGTCATGGACAAGTGGGACGCGGAGGACACGTTGCGCCTCGTGCAGGAACACCGCATCACGCATACGCATGTCGTGCCGACCATGCTGCACCGTATCCTGAGCCTCGATGCGGCGACGCTCGCAAAATATGATTTCTCCAGCCTGCGTTGGATCCTGCACGGCGCGGCGCCGTGCCCGACGCATGTGAAGGAACGCTCCATCGATCTGTTCGGGCCGGTAGTGTTTGAATATTACGCGGCGACCGAAGGCGGCGGCATATTCGTGGACAGCCATGAGTGGAAAAACAAAGTCGGCACTGTGGGCAAACCTTTGCCCGGTGTCACCGTGCGCATTGTCACCGACGCGGGCGAAGCGGCAAAGCCGCGCGAAGTCGGCACGGTCTACTTCGAAGCGCCGTCGCAGGGCCGCTTTGAATATTTCAAAGCACCGGAAAAGACCGAAGGCGCCTATCGCGGTAATGACTACACGATGGGCGACATGGGTTATATCGACGAGGATGGCTTTCTCTATCTGACGGGTCGCAGCGCCGAAGTGATCATCTCAGGCGGCGTCAACATCTACCCCGTCGAGATTGACCAAGAAGTGCTCGAACATCCCGCCGTCTATGATGTCGCCGTTGTCGGCGTACCCAACGAAGAATGGGGCGAGGAAATTAAAGCGGTGGTGCAATTGAACGAGGGCTATGCGCCGTCCGACAAATTGGCAGCCGAGATTGTCGCCTTCGCAGCGGATCGCTTGCCGGGCTACAAGCGTCCGCGCTCGGTGGATTTCACCGATGATCTGCCACGCATGCCCTCGGGCAAGATCGTGCGGCGCACAGTGCGCGACCTCTATTGGCAGGGCGAAAAGAAAATCTGAAGTCTCACGTATCAGCCCAGCGGCGCAGCAGATTGTGATAGATGCCGCTGAGGCGCACGACTTCGGGGTCGTTCGTTCCATATTCGCTGGCAAGTGCGCGGATAGAACTGTCGAGATCAAACAGCAACGTGCGTTCGCCGTCATCCCGCACCATGCTTTGCAACCAAAAGAAAGACGCCACGCGCGCGCCGCGCGTGACTGGCGTGACGTGATGCAGGCTGGTTGAGGGATAGAGCACAATATCACCGGCCGGCAGCTTCACTTCCTGCGTACCGTAGTTATCTTCGATGACAAGAACGCCACCATCATATTCTTCCGGCTCGCTCAGGAAGATCGTCATGGACAGGTCTGTGCGCACCCTTACCGGTGTGCCCGGCACAATGCGGATGGCATTGTCCACATGGGTGCCGAAATGCTCGCCGCCCTGATAGCGATTAAACAGCGGCGGAAAGATCTTGAGCGGCAATGAGGCGGAGACGAAAGTCTCTTTGCGAGCCAGCGCATCCAGCACCATGTCGCCCAACTTATTTGCAAGGGGCGAGCCCTCAGCAATTTGTTGATTGCGTTTGACGGCCCCTGATTGTTCGCCAGCCGTTGCCTTGCCATCAATCCATTGTGCCTTGTCGAGTTCGGCACGGAAGGCGGCGACCTCGGATTTGCTGAGCAGTTCGGGAATGGTGATGAGCATGGAAGCCTCAAAACAGAAAAGACGGCAGGCGGTATAACCCCCGCCTGCCGTGCATATTAGACGTTCAGGTCAGAACGTATAGTCAAGCGTCACGACAGCAGAGCGACCCGGTGCCACGAAGACGAAGGGCGTGCCGCTGCGATAAAGTGCGTCGTAATAGAGTTCATCGGTGACGTTGAGCACGTTGAGACGCACTGTGGCGGCACTGTTGATCTTGTAATCCGACATCAGATCGAGGCGCGTCCAATCATCGATCGTGAGGCCCGTATCGCGGTTGGCCGAATAGGTGCCGCCATAGATCTTGCCCGAATAGGTGATGGTGCCACCCACAGACCACGCATCTGTGACCGCGTATTTGCCTTGAATATAGGCGCTTGTTTCGGCCGTATTGACCATGGCACCGGGACCGGACGGGCTTTCGATCACTTCGGCATCCAGGAGTGATACGCCGCCGATGACGCTGAGCTTATCAGTCACGTTACCCGCAACGCCGAGTTCAACGCCGCGCACGCGCTTTTCGCCTTCGCCTTCACCAGCGACGATGACATCAAGGCCACCAGTTCTGTCGATCTGGAAGAGAGAGCCTGTGAGAAGGAGACGTCTGTCGAAGAGTTCCCACTTGGTGCCGAGCTCGTAGGAGAGGATGCGTTCGGCATCAATCGACTGAATGGCCGTGGTGTTGCCGCCATATGCCGCGCTGGTCGAGTCAGACAAGGCACCGGGCGGGTTTGAGGCCGATGCAAAGGAGGCATAGATGCTGCCATTGCTGACCGGCTTGAATGTAACGCCGGCGTGCCAGTTCACAAACGAGGTGTTGGTATCGCCAGTGGTTTCGGGATAGGGGCTGCCACCGCCGATACTCTGTTCCTGAATCATACTGTAGTGATCGATGCGGACACCGCCGAATAACTGCCATTGCTCGGTGATTGTCATGGTGTCGGACAAGAAGAACGCCTGCGTCTTGATCAGGCTTGATGTCGGTGCGTTATTCTTGGTGATGGAGCCGGTCCAAGCGTAGGGATCAGGATTGTTGATGTCGATGGTGACATTGCTGGCACCAGACCAACCCGGATTGTGGCTGTCTTCATAGGTCGCTTCCACACCGGTGATCAGATTGTGGCCGAAGCGGCCTGTATTGAAGTCATAGGCAAGCGTGCTCAGCACGCCGTAGAAGTCCCAGTTCTGGCGACGTTGCTTGGCGCTGGAGCGCACTGTGCCGAGTGTCAGGTTAGGTCCTTCTGGCGCACCGACAACATAATCATTGGTGGCATGGCCGTAGCGCATTTGTGTGTGCCAGAGCAGGTTCGGATTGAATTGGAACTGGCCGTTAACGGTGGCGATGTCCTGTGTCGTTTCCCAGAAGTCGCGGTTCAGCTGACCGTAGAATTTGTCCTCGCCATTGACGAGATAGGGCGTGCGCGTATTGGCATTCCACGGCACACCAAAGTCGGGCATGGCATCGGTGGAGAGGTGATAATAGTCGCCGAGCAGCGTGAATTTTTCTGACGCCTGCCATTCAAATGAGGCAGCGCCGCCCCAACGATCGTCAAATACATCCACGTCGTCGCTGCGGCCGGGCACATTGCTGTCATGCCACATGCCGTTGACGCGGAAAGCGAAGTTGTCGCCGACGACCTGGTTTGTATCAACGGTGACGCGCTTGTAGTTGTCTGTGCCGATACCGGTGGAGACTTTGGTGAACGCCTTGGCTTGCGGCATCTTGGTGATCATATTGATCGCGCCGCCTGTTGTGCCGCGACCTGCGAAGGTCGAATCCGGACCCTTGGAAATTTCGATCTGTTCCAGCGCGAACGTTTCGCGGCTGACAATGCCGGGTTCGCGCAAGCCGTCGACGAGAACGTCGCCGCGTGCTTCAAAACCGCGAATGATGAAGCGGTCGCCCAAAGCGTTGCCGCCTTCGCCCGTACCGATGGTGATGCCGGGCTGGGTGCGGATCACATCTTTGACGGAAGTGGCACCAGCGTCGGTGATTGCTTCTTTGGGGATGATGGTGATTTCTTTGGAGAAATCGAGAATGTCCTGCGAAACCTTGCCGCTGGCCGAACGATCAACCTTATAGGGCGCTGCGGGGTCGGCGTAGGGATTGGAACCAGCGGCGCGAGCCCCCTCAATGACCAGAGCAGGTGTTTCGACGATTGTTTCTTCGGCGTCCTTTTTGACGTCCTCGGCAAAGGCCGGCGAGATGATGCCCGCAGCGACACAGGCCGCAGTCAGAAGCGCCGTGCGGCTGGAAGCTGTGGTACCGGAACGTCGGCCATAGCTTCGCAGAGACCCCGGCACACGTGCCGGAAGCGATATATCGGTCATTGAATAGTCCCCCAGTTGGGATCAGGCCCCGAGGGTCGGGGCTGAACAAAAACAAATGCCGCGGATAGAAGAGGCGCAGGGACCGGGTCTGGCGACGGCTTGGCCGGAATCAAGAGCTCATCACGCGGGCATAGGCAAGTTATTAAGAATAATTCCTACTATCAATAGCAAATAGAACGGATGAGCGGCGCGACCGTCAGCTTTATCGGCATAGTGGTTTTTTGGCGTCACATTGACAGTGGGGGCTTTGCTCATCGTCTGCATAAAAGGGCGGGGTCGCGCCACAAACCCTGTCACGCAGACCTAATTCCTGTATGTACGGAACCACGAGGCGAAGCGCGCCCAGGGAACCCGTCTATGACAAACCAAGGCATTAACCGGAGCCATTTTCGACTGGTCCTGATATTGGGCTCGCTCACCGCCTTTGCGCCGCTGGCCATCGACATGTATTTGCCGGCCTTCCCGTCCATCGCCACGCATTTCGGTACCAGCGCCGGTTCTGTGCAGGCAACGCTCGCGGCCTATTTCATTGGCATGGCTCTAGGCCAAAGCATCATCGGGCCGCTTGCCGACCGCTACGGTCGCCTGCCGCCGCTGATGATCGGCATTCTGGCTTTCGCGGCAGCGTCCGCCGGTGTCGCCTACGCACCGAGCATTGAGTGGATGACGGCCATGCGCTTTGTGCAGGCCTTCGGCGGCTGCGCGGGCATTGTCATTTCGCGCGCGATGGTGCGTGACTTGTTCAACGAAAATGAATCAGCGCAAATTTATTCGCTGTTGATGCTGGTGATGGGTGCGGCCCCCATCCTCGCGCCGCTGCTCGGCGGGTTCTATGTCGCCCATTTCGACTGGTCCTATATTTTTCTAACCATGTCAGGTTTTGCCTTTCTCATCTCCATCGTGGTGTGGAAGGGCTTGGGCGAAACGCTGCCCGCCAACAAACGCGTGAAACGCAATCTCGTATCCGTGCTGCGCAACTATCTCGCATTGTTCGGGGACAGACCTTATGTCGCCTTTACGTTGGCCAATGGTTTTATATCGGCGAGCATGTTTGCCTATATCACGGGCTCATCCTTCATCTTCATTGGACATTTCGGGTTGGAGCCTGAGCAGTTCGCCTATGTCTTCGGTGCGAATGCCTTCTGCTTCATCGTAGGCGCGCAGGTCAACGCGCGGCTGTTGCGGCACTTTTCCGGTCGCCGTATTATGGCTGTGGCGATGACCGTGCATCTTGCCGGTGCGTTTGCATTGCTGATCGTCAGCCAATTTGCGCCGCAGGCGATTGTGCCCTTCACGGCGACGCTCTTTGTTTTGCTGACGTGCGGCGGGTTTATCGGTGCCAACGCTGTTGCGGCTGCCATGTCGCGGGCCAGCAATAATGCCGGTGTGGCGGCGGCCCTGAACGGCGTCGTCCAGTTCGGCATGGCGGCGGGTGCCGGCGCGATGGTTGGCCTGCTCAACAACGGCACGGCAATCCCCATGGCAACGGTCATTGTGGGCTTGAGCGTAGCGGGCACGGCGGCACGGCTCGCAGCCCGTTAGCCGTTCCCTGAACAGGAAATACAAGCCCCCGCCCGCAATTATGTTCGCACTGGCGCAAAAGGTTTGGCTTCTGTTTTATGTTGTGGCCCTATAATGCTTATGGGCAAACAAAAATACTTCGGGAGAACGAAATGTCCTTTGCCTATCCCCTTACCGGCCTTGTGACGATCCTCGCGCTGATCGTTTATTTCTATATGTCGACACGCGTCGGCGGCGCACGCTCCAAGCACAATGTGCCCGCCCCGACCATGACCGGTCCCGATGAACTCATGCGCGTGATCCGCGTCCATGAGAACACGATGGAAGGGCTAATCCTGTTCCTGCCGTCGCTGTGGCTCTTCGCACTGACCACGCATGACATGTGGGCCGCTGTCGTGGGCATTTTCTATCCGATCGGCCGCGTGTTGTATGCGCAGGGCTATTACCAGGCCGCCAACAAGCGCGGCACAGGTTTCATAATCGGCCTTGGTTCGACCGCACTGCTGCTGGTGGGCTCTGCCGTAGCAATCATCAATTCGGTCATCACATTCGGTATTTGATTTCCGGCAAAATGAAGGGCCGCGCTCCTTACCGGAGCGCGGCCCTTTTTGTTTGCGCGTGTTAGCCGGGTTTTGCCATCAGCCAAGTTTTGAGAGCGCCGCGACCACCTGATCGGTTTTTTCAATCGTCACCATGTGGCTTGCTTCCGCAATCGACACAAGTTCTGCGCCTGCGATCGCTTTCTTGAATGCATGAGCATAGGCCGGCGGAATGAGTTTGTCGCCATCACCCCAGACAAGAACGGTCTTTGCCTTGATGCGATAAAGCCGCTGCGAGAGGCCGCGGTCGGGAATGGGGAAGAGGATTTTCCCCGCCATACCCATCTGCCGTGCGTTCATGATGAGAAAGCCCTTGAGCCATTCGGGATCGTCAAGCGCAACGCCTGCGGTCATCAGCTTTGTGCCCGCCTCCACATCGTGGAAGAGATATTGCGGCATTTCATAAGGCAGCATGGCAAAGAGATCCGGAATCGGGTGATCATCAAGCCAGAGACCCGCCGGACAGATGAGGCCGAGGCGCGAAACGGTGGAAGGCGCGAGCGCCGCCATCTCGCAGGCGATCATGCCACCCATAGAATGACCGACAAGGATCGGGTCCTTGAGGCCAAGCGCGTCGACCACATCGGCTGTGTGTAGTGTGACGTCGAGCATGTCGCGTATCTGAGTGCATTCCTCGCTGTCGCCATAGCCGGGTAGCAGCGGTGCATAGACGTGGTGTTTCTCGGCGAGCTTGGCAAAGAATGGGTCGCCAGCTTGCAAGCCGCCTGCACCATGCAGGAAGACCAGCGGTTCGCCTTTACCGCCTTCAAAATAACGCACGGGTACGGCGTGGGTTTTGACAGTTTTGAGTTCCATCAGTCTTTTCCTCCGACCGCTTGAGCGACGGCCTGTTCGTTGGGCAGGTTTCCGGGCTTGGCTTGTGTGACAAGCGGGCTGCACCAGAAGCGGTTGTCGTCTTTATATTCGGGGAACATATCACGCAGTTTCGGCATGACTTTTTCGGCAAAGAGCTTTGTCGAATACATGCATTTGTCTTTGGGCATATTGCCGACATGCATGAGGCAGAAAATGTTGCCGACGCGAAGTCCCTTGATGAGTTCCTCCATGCGCTGGCGCACGGTCTCAGGGCTGCCCGCAATGACGTGACCCTGTTCAATGAGGTCCTTCCACGAAAGATGCCCGTAGCCATCGATAGGCGGCGCATACTGTGAGAGTGCACCGGACTGGATGGTCTTGATGGTGCGATAGCCCGGTGCATCGGCAAAGCCCGGATGAACATGCAGGCAGCGGTTGTAGAAATAGCTGACATGTTCTGAATAAAGCCGCTCGGCTTCTACATCCGTATCGGCAACGCATATCGTCTGGGCAAAGCCCGCGCGATAGGGGCTGTCGTCGGGTGCGTTGCGTTCGGCGACACGGTCCCAATAGCCCTGCATCAGCGCCTTGGCGCGGATGTAGCCGGAGAAGGAGAGGTAGGAATAGGAATAGGTGTTGTCGATGCAGAAATCGTAAGTCTCAACCGAACCGCCGCCGGGAATATGGACCGGCATGTTTTTCTGCACAGGACGCGGCCAGATGTTGACGTGGCGCAGCTTGTTATAGCGCCCGTTGAAGGCAAAGGGATCAGGATCATCCCAAGCGCGTTTGATGAGGTCATGGGCTTCGAGATATTTCTCACGTGTGAGAGCCGGAATTTGCCCGTAGCAATAATTTGTGTCCATCGACGTGCCGACGGGGAAACCGGCGACAAGCCGTCCGCCCGAAATGCAATCAAGCATGGCGAATTCTTCAGCGACGCGCACCGGCGGATTATAAAGCGCGATGGAGTTGCCCAGAACAACAAGGCCAACATCCTTGGTGCGACGTGCCAGGCCCGCGGCAATGATATTGGGCGAGGGCATAATGCCATAGCCGTTCTGATGATGCTCGTTGACGCCGATGCCGTCAAAACCCAGCGTGGAGGAATACTCCAGCAGGTCCATATATTCATTATACAGATGATGCGCGCGTTCGGGATCGAACAGGCGGCTATCGATATCGACCCAGACCGAACGATGCTTCTCGCGGAAGTCATCGGGCAGATCCTGCCACGGCATCAGGTTGAACCAGGTGAACTTCATCGTCACTTCCTCCCACGGATAAGGGCGGATTTCGCGCGCCTTTGTGGCGTCTCGTGCGACCCGCCTCAAAATTAGGGTAATTGCCCTAATTCAGGAGTCTAATGAGTTTGCCGCTGCCGCGCAATTATTCAGGACTGAAAAACGGGGCGTCCAAGATTGACAGCACGCGGTGATGCGGCGCGCAGGTGGCAATGCCTTCGGACACCAAAGTCAGGTAAGCCTGCCTTAAGTTATTGGGCGCAGGTTTGTGGCTTCCCGAGTGAATCGTAGGCGAACCTGATGGCCGAGCGCGCAAAATTAAATAGGCCGATTGCCGTCCTGATTGATGCTGAGAATGTGTCGGCATCTAAGATGCCGTATATTGGAAAAAAGTAGAAAGGCTCGGTGTGGCTGGTGTGAGGCGAGCCTATGGAAATATCAATTCCATGAACGGCTGGAAGGAGGAGATTGAATCATCTCTCATACAGCCGAGATTGCAGATCATGCCCAAGGGCACAAAAAATACAACAGATTTCGCGCTTGTCATTGATGCCATGGATATTCTGCACAGTGATCGCTGCGGTGGAATTTGTATAATTTCTAGTGATGGCGATTTTTCTTTATTGGCAGCACGTATCCAGGAATTTGGCTTGCCGGTCTTCGGATTTGGCGAGAGCAAAACGCCGATGCATTACAGAAAAATATGCACCGAATTTTATGTTCTCCCGATTACTCCACCCAAGGACGTGAATGAAAATCCTTCTGAAAAAGAGAATATCTCAGAAAGTGAATTTCCTATCAATTCAATGATTGGAGACATTTCTCAGGTTGTCTCAGAAGTAGGTGGTAAATCAAAAAAAATCGCACTCACGGAGTTGGGAAAACTTCTGAGACAGAAAATCCCAGATTTTGCTAGCAATAGAATGGGTCACGCCAGTTTGGGAAAACTCTTGGCAAAGCACATTGGCTTATTTGAATGTTTCGACAAAAATGGTGACCCCACCTCGATCGGTGTGCATTTTGTGAAACTTAAGTAACGTCCGACCACATTCTTTCCAGTTCACGCCTGAAGGGTGTAGGCTTCACGCACCATCCAGAAACTCAACGGAGGAAACATTATGCGCAACATTTCCGCACTTGCGGCTATCGCCCTTGTCGCTGCAGGCACATTCGCATCGGGCAGCGCCTTTGCCGTTGATGTACAGCTCGACAAGGAAATCGCTGCCGCTGCGTCGCATGCGGGCTATGCAGCATCCGCCGGTGACATTGACGGCGTACGCGCACATCTCCATCACACAATCAATTGCCTCGCCGGTCCTGATGGCAAAGGCTTTGACGCAAAGCAGATGAACCCTTGCGCGGCGCTCGGAAACGGTGCGATTGCAGATGCAACAGACAAGGGCACGATCATGGCGCTTGAAGCGGCGCGCGCGAGCGCGGAAGACGCGGTAGCGGAAAGTGATCTAGGCAAGGCACAGGCCGCGGCCACAGCCGTTCAGTCCATGCTCTCGTCAATCGAGTAAGCCTCACGCAAGCAACTACGCTCAATTTTATGGTGGTTGCGCTAAATGGGCCTGTTGCTGTGGCGGGGCGAAACGGCGGAATAGTGACTGCCCCAATGCAATGCTTCCGCCAGAGGCGGGAGAAGGCTAAGCTCGCGCCAACAAGAAATTTGCAAGGTGAAGGCTAGCCCATGTCAGATGTAGATATTGTGATCCGTGGCGGAATGCTGGTCGATGGCAGTGGCAGCGCGCCGCGCAAGGCCGATGTGGCCATCGACAAAGGCGTGATTGTGGCGGTGGGTGCAGTGAGCGCCAAAGGCCGCGAAGAGATCGACGCGAGCGGTCATATCGTGACGCCGGGTTGGGTCGATATTCACACCCATTACGATGGTCAGGCGACATGGGACGAGCGCATGACGCCGTCTTCGATCCACGGCACGACGACCGTCGTCATGGGCAATTGCGGCGTCGGATTTGCGCCGGTGCGCAAGAAGGACCACGACACGCTGATCCGCCTGATGGAAGGCGTCGAAGATATTCCGGGCGCGGCGCTGGCCGAAGGCCTCACATGGGATTGGGAAAGCTTCGGCGATTATCTCGACATATTGGAAACCCGCCCGCGCGACATTGACGTCGCCGCGCAAATTCCCCACGGCGCATTGCGCGTCTATGTGATGGGCGACCGCGGCGCCAAACGCGAACCCGCGAGCGATGCCGAGATTGCCGAAATGCGCGTCCTTGTTCGCGACGCGATCAAGGCCGGCGCGCTCGGTTTTTCGACGACACGCACGATGGTTCACCGCACCGCCGACGGCGATCTGACCCCCACGGTTGGCGCCGCCGACGCTGAAATGCGCGCCATTGCGATGGGCCTCAAAGACGCGGGCGCCGGTGTGCTGCAATGGGTCTCGGACTTCAAAGAGATCGACCACGAGTTCGGTTTGATTTCCGAGCTTGTCGAAATCTCCGGTCGCCCACTGAGCTTCTCCATGGTGCAGGCCGATGTTTGGCCAGACCAATGGCGCGAGCTTACATCGCGGCTTGATGCCGCCGCCGCAAAGGGTCTGCCGATCAAGGCGCAGGTGCAAGGTCGTCCTGTCGGATTGATGCTGGGCCTGCAAGGCTCGGTGCATCCTTTCGTGACGCGGCCAAGCTACGCCGCCATCGCCCATTTGCCGCTGGCCGAGCGCGTCGCAAAAATGCTCGAACCGGCATTCCGCGCCAAGATGCTCGCCGAAGCGCCGGAAGCAGGGCACCCCTTCGTCAATTCTTTGGCGGGCGCTTATCACAAGATGTTCGATCTCGGGAACCCGCCGAATTACGAACCGGCGCCTGAAGAGAGCATCGGCGCGCGTGCCAAAGTGAGCGGCCAGAACCCCGACGAAATTGTTTTTGACGTGCTGACCGCCAATGGCGGCACGGGCTTCCTGTTTTTCCCGCTGCATAATTACTTCGACTTCAATCTCGACAATACGCTGACCATGATGCGCAACCCGAACACATTGTTCGGCCTGTCGGATGGCGGCGCGCATGTCGGCGCGATCTGCGATGTGAGTGTGCCGACTTATATGCTGACGCATTGGTGCCGCGACCGGACGCGCGGCGAGAAGCTTGATCTGCCTTTCGTTGTAAAAAGCCAGACGCGCGATACAGCCGAGGCCATGGGCCTCATGGATCGCGGGTTGATTGCGGTGGGCTACAAAGCCGACGTCAATGTGATCGACTTTGACCGGCTGCAGTTGCGTCCGCCACATATGATCTACGATCTGCCGTCAGGCGCGCGTCGCCTGATGCAGGAAGCAGACGGCTATGTGGCGACGATTGCCAGCGGTGAAATCATCTACCGCGACGGCGCACCGACAGGTGCGTTACCCGGCAAGCTCGTGCGCGGGCACAAGCAGGCACCGACGGCCTGACAGGCTTCAGATGAGTTGAGGATCGAGAGCAGGCGCGGCAGAAGTCGCGCCTGTTTTCACATCCGCGACTTGCAGCTCGTTCTCGATGAAGTGGAGGGAGCGGGCGGCGATGTTCTCCCAACCGGTTTCGCTCGGCAGCCAATGGGCATGCCCCTGCAAAGGTTCGACCTTCGCAATGCTGCCATAGTAAGCGGCTGTGCGACGCGCCGAGGCGAACGGCGTCAACCGGTCGTCGGTGCCAGTGAGAAACAACATGGGGCGCGTAACAGCACGGGCATCGACAAGCGCAGCACGCCTGCGGTCAAGAAACCAGAACGCCAGTTCAAAGACGACGCGGCCTGATTCAGGGATGAGCGTCGCATAGTGATTGCGCGCATCGCGTTCGCTCATACCGTTAAGGCCGATTTCGCGGAGCACGCGGTAAGCCGGGAACTGCGTCTGTCGCCAGAAGGGTCTCGTTGCCAGCGTGCGCACAAGGAATTTCAGGACGCCCATGGTCACGGTGACGACGGGTGCGCAATGCGCTGTGGCAAGCAGCACCGTGCCCTGGCTGAGATTGCGCGCGGCGAGCATCTGCGCCAGGGTGCCACCCATCGAATGACCGATAAGGATGGGCTTTTCGCCCAGCAGATGGATTTCGCGCTCTAGATCGGCGGCATAATCGAGAAGACTTGTTGAGGCGAGTGCAGGGTCCGGCGTGTCGCCGGGTTCGATGTCATGGTGGCGCAGGACAGGTGTCACGACGCGATAGCCGCGCGCTTCAAAGTAGTGGCGGAAGTTTTGCCAGACATGCGGGCGGCTCCACATGCCGTGAATAAGCATAATGGTGCGCCCGTTTGAAGGCACAGCACCGCCCGACTTCATGTTCATCAGCTCATGCGCCATGGTCGCTCCCATCAATATCGGGCGCGCCGCCAAGTGAGCTAAGCGAGGCGGCAACAAGACCGGCATGGGAAGAGGAAGACAGCATGGGTAACGACAATCCAAGCAACGAGGTTTACAAAAATTTCGACGGGCTCAGTTCGCCCTATTCCATGAAGCTGCATGCGGTTTTGCGCTACCGCCGAATCCCTCATGTCTGGACGCAAGTAAACGACAGAAACGCTTACGAAATTGCCAACGTGCGACCGCCTGTCATTCCTGTTTTTGCAATTTCCAGACGGAATAGTGAAAACAGACAGCGCGGTGTTAATCTTTGAGTTAGAAACCCGCCACAAAAACGAGCGTTCGGTTTTCCCTGAAGGTGAAACGTAACGTTTTGTCAGCCTTCTGCCGGAGGACATGGCAGATGAGTGGTGTACAAAGATGATGTTGCACCATCGCTGGTTTCTTGCGCGTGATCGGAAACAGACGCCGGCGCCGCTCATCCACGCCTGCGGGCGGAGCAGGTTCAGGTATCAGGTAGAATGCTTAGATACTTTGCGCAAAGCCTGTGGGGACTCGAGTGTCGGTGCGCGCTGCCTTGAACTCTGGTTCAATCTTGAAGATCTGAGATTGCCATAGTCCCGACATGATCATCCGGCACCGTCACAATTCGACGGGCTCTTGTGAATTGCGTTCAATCGCGTCAATCTTCGCTCGTCAGGGTCGCGCCGCATTATCGGGCGCTTTAATCGAGGTCAAAATGACGGAAAGACGTAAAGCATCTGGTCGCCCGAAAGCGGTTCGCGCGGGCAAAGCCGCAAGACGCCCGGCAGCGCTCGCGCCGGCGGCGGCAGCCATTGGCGATGCAGTGGCAGATGAAGTGAAAACAGTGAAGAAGGCAGCGAAAGCCGCCAAGGCCAAAGCCAAGCCAAAAGTGAAGGCCGCTGTGAAAGCAGTCACCAAAGCGAAAGCCAAGGTCACGGCCAAGGCGAAAGCCGCACCGGCCAAGGCCAGTGGCAAGCTCACCAAAGAGCAGGCTAAAATTAAAAAGGCACTTGAGAAGCAGGTGAAAAGCGTCAGCCGCGACATCGATAAAGCGGAACGCGAAGCCAAGAAGGCGCTCAAGTCGGCAGAGAAACGCTATCAGGGCGTGCTCGGCCAACTCAAGACCGACCGCAAGAAGCTTGAAAAGCGCCTGAAGACATTGAAGTCACAGGGCGAGAGCGCCTTTGAAGAAATCAAGACTGGTATCGAAGGCGCCTATAAGGAACTGGCTGAAGCGGTGAGCAAAGCCTACGGCCATTTCAAATAGACCGGTTTGACCGGCCGGATGAAGCGCGGGGCCCTCGGGTCCCGCGTTTTGCTGTTTGACCGGCGCGATGCCTTGAGCAGAATGGCGGCACAAAGAAAATGCTCAAGGGAGAAGCACTATGAACCGAGTTCTCGCGCATACCGGCGCCAAATATCCGATTGTCCAGGCTCCGATGGGCTGGATCGCCCGCGCACCGCTGGCTTCAGCCGTGTCGAAGGCAGGCGGCCTCGGCATCATCGAAACATCATCGGGCGAGACGGATGCCTGCAAGGTTGAAATCGAAAAGATGCTCGCGCTGGGTCTGCCCTTTGGCGTCAACCTGCCGATCATGTTTCTGCGTGATGACGCAATGCTGCGTTACGTTTGCAATTCGGGCGTGAAGTTTGTGACGACTTCGGCCGGCAGCCCTGCAAAATTTGTCGGGCCGCTGAAGGAAGCAGGCATCGTCGTTTATCACGCCGTGCCGACGCTTGATGCCGCCGTGAAATGCGCCGAAGCGGGCGTCGATGGTCTGGTGGTTGAAGGTGCAGAGGGCGGCGGCTTCAAAAATCCTGAGGAAGTCTCAACGATGATTCTCCTTCAGGCGATCCGCGAAAAGGTTTCCATTCCACTCATCGCCGCTGGCGGCATTTGCGACGGACGCGGCATGGCGGCAGCCTTTGCACTGGGCGCGGAAGCCGTGCAGATGGGCACGCGTTTTGTGAGTTCCGTCGAAAGTCCGGTGCATAAGAACTTCAAACTCAAGATCGTCGATAGCAAAGAGACCGGCACCTATGTGCTGAACAAGAAGGCGACGCCCTGCATCCGCGCGCTCAAATCCACCCGCATGGACGCGATCTATGAAGAGGGCCGGATGCCTGCCGACACATTCGCCAATATCAAAGGCGTCTATTTCGACGGTGACATGGAAGCAGCGCCCGCTCTTGCCGGTCAAAGTGCGGGCCTTATCCATGAAGTGAAGCCGGTGAAAGACATCATCGACGAGACAATTGCCGAGTTTCACCAGATCACGGCGCGTCTCGGTGCGCTCGCCACAGCGCGCGCCTTCGGCTGAGACGGCCAACCATCAGTGATAGCGGGAGGCGGTGTCTGCGGGCGCCGCCTCTTGGCTGGCGGGCATGGTGAGATAGAAGCCTGCCGCGCTGAGCGCGAGCGCGAGGCGCTGAGCCGGTGCCCAGACGGAAGAAGCGTGGCGGGGGCTGCGCCATTCCGCGTCGCAGACGGCAAGTGGCGTGCCGTCGCGCGCCTGAAGCGCGGCGACGAAGGCCAGAAGCCGCGCTTCGTCGCCGGTCAGCACACGCCATTTGGGGCAGGGGAAAGCGAGCGGGCGCGAGCTCGCTGCCATCAATGCACCTGTGAGTTCGGCAATCAACGCACCGCCTTCGGGCATGTCGGCGGCGTTGCAGGCGCGTTCCACCACCAGCGACCTTTCATGGCCGTCGCCGATATGGGTCCATTGCACGCGCATAGCCCAGACCATGAATTGCGCGGCAAATCCGAGATCTTGCAGCGATTGGTCGACATAGAAGGTCGGGCGAGCAGGGGCGGGAGCGTATCGGACGAATTCGGCAGGGCGCATGAGGCAACTCCATCGGACGGGGGAATGAAACCGTATCGCACATGAGAATTAGTCGCAAATACTTTTAAATGGTTTTCGGCTGTTCGGATGAGCCTTTTGGTCTGAGAGGGGATTTTCAAGCTAGAGTGCAGGAGGGTCAGCATGCGCTCCTGCGCCTGTCACATTGTGACATTTTGGCGGAAACCCTAGGATTTTATTGACATCGCGCATCGCACGTCTTAAACGAGCATCAAGAACGCAATCGCACGTGCCTCAGCTCGCCTGAAATCGGTAACGACGTACGCGTCTCTTTTTGAAAGTTGGGCGGTGCTCTTTCGCACGGCAGCTAGGTTTCTGGGGAGAATGCATATGCCGGATTATAGTCTGAGGGGCTAACGCCCCGGATGAAGTCGAGCCGTTTCGCGTATACGCGGGCACGTCGGGCGAGATCGCCCCACACTCGACACCCTCTTAAATCGTCAAAGCCGTTGCGGAATTGTACGCATCGGCTGTTCAGTGCCCCGTCCTGTCGCGCGTTCATCGCGCGAGCGGGTGGGGAGTTAGTGTCATCTATCTGTTGGGAGTGGCAAATTGCCTAAATCCAATGTTCTCCTCAAAGCCGAAGCCGCAGTGAATTCGGTTGAAGCTCGTGTCGACGCCGATGTCGTGGCCTTTCGCGCCGACACAACGGCGGTGCGCGCATCTGCGCCCGGCCAGTTCACCACGACCGACGAACGCACCGATTTTTTCATCGAGCGCGACGGTGAACGCTTTGCCGGCACGCATCTGATCATCGACCTTGTCGGTGCGAGCCGTCTCGACGAGCTTGAGCACATGGAAGAAGCCATGCGCCGTTGCGTTGAAGTGTCGAAGGCGACACTGCTGCACATTCATCTGCATCATTTCACGCCCAATGGCGGCGTGTCGGGCGTGGCTGTGCTGTCGGAAAGCCACATCTCTGTCCACACATGGCCGGAAGCCAATTACGCGGCTTTCGATGTTTTCATGTGCGGCGAAGCCGAACCGCATAATGCCATTGAAGTGCTGCGCGAAGCCTTCAATCCGACCGACATCCGCGTTGATGAGCACCGCCGTGGACGGGGCATGGTATGAGCCCGCGCTGGATCGACGAGACGCTTCACGCTGAAGGCGGTCTCACGACCAGCTACCGTGCCGACAAAATTCTCTACGAAGAAAACACTGGCCAGCAACAGCTGGTGATTTTCGACAATCCGACATTCGGCCGGATGATGACGCTCGACGGCGCGACGCAAGTCGCGACGCGCGATGAATTCATCTATCACGAGATGATGACCCATGTGCCTGTGCTGGCCCATGGTGCGGTGAAGTCGCTGCTCATCATCGGCGGCGGCGACGGCGGCATCTTACGCGAAGCGCTGCGTCATAAGTCGATTGAAACGATTACGATGGTTGAAATCGACGCCGGTGTGGTGGAGTTCTCAAAACTGCATCTGCCGATGGTGTCGGCTGGCGCGTTTGACGATCCGCGCGTCGAACTCGTTATTGCCGACGGCACAAAATTTGTCGCCGAAACCGACAAACGCTTCGACGTGATCATCGTTGATTCGACAGACCCTGTAGGGCCGGGCGGCGTGTTGTTTGAAGAAGGTTTTTACCGCGATGCCAAACGGTGTCTGACGCCGGGCGGTGTCATTGTCACGCAGAACGGCGTGCCGTTTTTGCAGCCGGATGAACTCGCAAGCACCATCAGAAAATTTCGTAAATTGTTCGGTGATGCAAGCTGCTATCTCGCCACCATCCCCACCTATGTAGGCGGACCGATGGCGATGGGCTGGGGCAGCGACAATGTTGCGTTGCGTCAGACGACTGCGCTTGTGCTGGCCGAGCGGCTCACATCGGCGGGCTTTTCAACGCGCTATTACACACCGCAAGTGCACGCCGCCGCCTTCGCTCTGCCGCAATATGTGCAGGATTGCTTCCCCCGTTAACTCTGTATGGGCTACTTTTTTTGGGTGCATGACAGTTTTATGTCGCTGCAGACCCAAAACTTTGATTCACTGACAGTTCTGATTCCGATTTGGAATTGGTCGCGGGGCAGCGAATGCTGCCCACGCAAGTCGCCTGAGTTTTGGGAGGGGCGCATGATTTTTTTTTCAGTACACATTGAAGAACCGTCTGATGATATCGGTTCGTTCGACGACGAGCAGGAATCGTCTCCCGCGTTCGCCGATCAATTGACCTATTGGGCTGTGCTGCTCGCTTCTGCCTGCATCACTCTTCTCGGTTTCTGGAAGTTGGCCGAGCTGTTGATGTGAGGTCATGAGCGACGGCGCGTTTTGAGGCGCGCCGCCGTTGATCGTTTCAAATCAGAGCGCGGTATAAGCCGCCGCAATCAGCGCGTTGGCGCGCGCATCTCCAGCAAGATCAGGGCCCATCTGGTTCATCACATAGGCCATGCCTGTGCCGGTTTTCGGATCGGCAAAGCCGAACGAACCACCCCAACCCGAATGCCCGAAGCTTTCATTGTTGGGGCCGTAGAGCCCGCCGACATTGAGAATGAACCCCGCGCCCCAACGAGCAGGCATGGCGAGCACGTCGTCGGTGCCTTCGATCTGCACCGCTGTCATGGCGCGGATTGTCACGGGTTTCACCAGTTCCTTGCCACCGATTTTGCCATCGGACGCCAATGCGCCATAGACACGCGCGATGGCGGACGCTGTGCCTTGCCCGTTGGCAGATGAGAGCTCCGCGCCACGCCAGAAACGTTCGTTGGGCGTCCTCGCATTGGGAGCCGGATTACCAAGGGCAGCCATTTGCGAGGTGTTGAGTGTGCCCGGCATGTTCGATGTTTTGGCGGGGATCATCTCGGCGACGCGGTGATCTTCGGACGCGGGCAGGCCGATGAAGAAATCAACCTCGAAAGGCCGTGCCACATTTTCGTGGAACCAGGTGCCGATGCTCTTGCCGGTGACGCGCGCGACGATTTCACCAGCGAGAATGCCGACGGTCAGCGCGTGATAGCCCGACTTCGAGCCGGGCTCCCAAAGAGGTGCCTGCGCAGCAAGCCTTTCGGCCATCAACGCGTGATTGCACATTTCTTCAACTGTGGTCGGCACTGTCGGGCCGCAAAGACCTGCCTGATGCGACAGCATCTGACCGATGGTGATATTGCCTTTGCCCTCGGCGGCAAATTCCGGCCAGTACTTCGACACTTTGTCGGCATAGGCGATGTGGCCGCGTTCGACCAGCATGCCGCACACGAGCGCGCCCATGCCTTTGGTGGTGGACCAGACATTGGCGAGCGTGTCTCGCGTCCACGACTTAGTGCGCGCGGCATCTGCATAGCCGCCCCAAAGATCAACCATCACTTCGCCGCGATGTACCAATGAGACTGAAGCGCCGACGTCGCCCGCTGTTGCGAAATTGGCGGCGAAAGTTTCGCGCACGGCCTCATAGCCTTTGGCGCATGTGCCGTGGATTTCCACTTTGGATGTGGTTTCGCTCATGTCTCTCTCCCTGAAAGCACGAAGCCTCGGCGCGCGCTCTCCCTCCCAGAAGAGTGTCCATAAGCATGAACGGCGTCAGGCCAATTTTGTCTTGGCCAGAATGATACCGTCAGCATCGGCGTAAAGCCAAGCATCGGGTTCGAATGTGACGCCAGCAAAGGATACCGTAACGTCGGCCTCGCCTGCGCCGGTGCGGGCGCTACGTTTTGGGTGGGCAGCGAGCGCCTTGACGCCGACGCGCGCTGCCGCCAATTCGTCCGTGTCGCGGATGCAGCCGTGGATCACCACACCTGCCCAGCCGTTTTCGGCGGCGAGCGTCGCCAGATTGCCGCCGAACAGCGCGCAATTCATTGATCCTCCGCCATCGACGACCAGCACACGTCCGCGCCCTGGCTTTTCTACTGCGGCGCGCACGATCACATTGTCTTCAAAGACTTTGAGCGTGGCGATGGGGCCGTTGAAAGCGATGACGCCGCCATAATCGCGGAAGACGGGCGCGCAATGTTGGACGTCATCGGCATGGGCGTCGGAGAGATCGGTGGTGGCGGGTGAGATCATTGGGCTCACTATTGGATGGTGTGTTTTGAACAGATTAGTCCGTCACTCTAGGCTTGTCCCCTAAAGATGGTCGTATAGACAGAAAGCAGTTAGCGATTGCAACGTAGTGAGGGCCTTCGTTAGGCTGTGGGATCAAGCTCCGCATAGGAACGATCATGCAAGTCAGCGATTCGATAGTGGAGAGAGCAGACGTATCTCTGCCGGATTTTTTGGTTCAACACTCACTTAGTGCCGAATATCGAGAGAGAATTGCCGAGCTGCAGCCACGCAAGATGATGTCGCCACCGGCAGAAGTGGCAATGATCGCTGGTATTATCGAATATCTGAAACCCGACCTTTGCCTAGAAATCGGAACGTTTTTTGGCAAGACCGCTCTGGCAATGGCCGAAGCAGTTGCCCGAAATGGTAAGGGCAAGCTCATCACCATAGACCCGTTCGGTGCTGACCGCGTACCCGATATCATGAAGGGCTGGCCGGCAGAAGTCCGTGCCGCTGCGGAGTTTCGGCCTGATTATTCGATGCAGTTTTTTTCGACTCTGGAGGCAAAAGTTGTGCGAGGGGGCATTACCCCTTTGGGCGTTGTCTTCGTGGACGGAAACCACGCCTTTGAATATGCGTTGTTTGATATCATGGCCGCCGCCGCAAATATTGTTCCTGGCGGCGCGGTCATTACTGACAATCTTGAGCAGGAAGGCCCGAAGCTCGCGGTGATTGAGTTTCTGAAAATGAACCCCGCATGGCAGTTCTTCTATGAAGGTAAGATATGGCAATCATCCGAAATTACAGCTCGCGATCTTCGTCCCGCCAAGGGAGTAGGTGTGATCTGGGGGGTTCTCATTGCGCCCAACGCTGTTCAGGTGACGGCCAAAGGCTACAAGGCACGCGGTAAAACCAAAACCAACACCGTTTTTCGTGGCGTCAGGCTCAACATCTGTTTTGTCTCCGAGTCGATGGAGGTTACGCTCAATTTCTTGAGCATTAGCCGACCGCATGATTTTCATATTAAGGGAGAAGGGGCGGTCACGCAGCGGCGCGATTTTACATTCAGGCTGCGCGCGGAAAGTGGCCCGATTGAAATTCCATTCGACCCGCCGGTGACGCTTAATGTCTCAAGGCAGGATGTGAATTTCACCCATCAACTCGAGATTGCGTTGCTGCAAAGCGGCCACGTGCTCTTGGATGCTCAAGAACCTTATCGGTTGCTTTAGCATCGGGCACCATTGGTGAACAGATTTATCGCCGGATATTCTAAAATTTGAAAAAAAGCCCGCGAGGATTGCTCCCCGCGGGCTTCGTGTTAGATCAGCCGTGGTGCTTAGTGACCGCCGGACTTGAACTGCTGGGCTTCGGTCGAGTCGCCGAGTGCTGTTGTGGAGCTTTCGCCGCCGGCGGCTGCGATCGACACGAGGTCGAAATAGCCTGTGCCGACTTCGCGCTGGTGGCGTGTGGCTGTGTAGCCTTTGGCTTCCGACGCGAATTCTGCCTGCTGCAGTTCCGAGTAGGCGGCCATGCCACGATCACGGTAGCCCGAAGCAAGTTCGAACATGCCGTGGTTGAGCTGGTGGAAGCCAGCGAGCGTGACGAACTGGTACTTGTAGCCCATCGCTGCGATTTCTTTCTGGAACTTCGCAATGGTCGGCTTGTCGAGCTTGGCTTCCCAGTTGAACGAGG
>JAUSLL010000057.1 GCA_030649335.1 Parvibaculum sp.
TCTTTCAGCGCGTGCTGGGCCTGCGCCACCGCCATGCCGTAGCCCGGCACGATGATGACGGAACCGGCGTTCTTCATGATGAAGGCCGCATCGTCCGCCGAACCCTGTTTCACAGGGCGCGTCTCGACTTTGCCGTTGCCGACAGCGGCGTCAGCACCGAAGCCGCCGAGGATGACCGATATGAAGGACCGGTTCATGCCTTTGCACATGATGTAGGAAAGGATCGCGCCGGACGAACCCACGAGCGCACCGGTGATGATGAGCGCGAGATTGCCGAGCGTGAAACCGATGCCTGCCGCAGCCCAACCCGAATAGGAGTTCAGCATCGACACCACAACCGGCATATCCGCACCACCGATGGGGATGATGAGCAGGAAGCCGAAGACAAAGGCGATGAGCGTGATGATAAGGAAGAGCTCAACCGTCTGGTTTGCCTGATCCATGCAGAGATAGACCACGCCGCCGACGATCGCGAGAAACAGACCGGCATTGATGACATGGCGGCCCGGCAACATGATGGGTGCACCCGACATGTTTCCGTTCAGTTTAGCAAAAGCTATGATGGAGCCGGAGAAGGTGATGGCACCGATGGCCACACCCAGCGACATTTCCACGAGGTTGCCCGCATGAATCGCACCGAACTCGCCGATGCCATAAGCGGCAGGCGAGAAGAAAGCCGCCCAGGCGACAAGCACGGCGGCAAGGCCGACGAGCGAATGGAAGAAGGCCACAAGCTGCGGCATCGACGTCATGGCGATGCGGCGGGCGACCACGGCACCGATGCCGCCGCCGATCACAACACCGATGACAACGAGTGCCCATGTGGTCTGATTTTGCGCCTGAAGCACGGCGAGCGTCGTCGCGATGGCGATGCCCATGCCGATCATGCCGAGGCGGTTACCGCCGCGTGAGCTTTCAGGTGACGAGAGGCCGCGCAGCGCCATGATGAACAGGACGCCCGAGACGAGATAAAGCAGGGCCGAGATATTGGCTGACATGTCTGGTTGTCCCCTCAGCGTTCTTTTTTCTTATACATGGCAAGCATGCGTTGGGTGACGAGGAAGCCGCCGAAGATGTTGACCGAGGCGAGAATGACGGCGATGAAGCCGAGCGCCTTGGACATCCAGCCCGCTTCACCTGCCGCTGTCAGATCGACGCCGACCGCGATGAGCGCGCCGACGATGATGACCGAGGAAATGGCATTGGTGACGGACATGAGCGGCGTATGCAGCGCGGACGTGACGCTCCAGACGACGTAATAGCCGACGAAAATGGCGAGCACGAAAATGGCCAGTCGGAATACGGTGGGATCAATCGCTGTTTCCATCTCAGTTTCCTCCTTCGCGGAATGCCGGATGAACGACCTGACCGTCTTTGGTGAGACAGGTTCCGGTGATGATCTCATCTTCCCAATCGATCTTGAGAGACTTGGTCTCAGCATCGATGAGCGGCGTAATGAAATTCAGAAGATTTTTGGAGTAGAGCGCGGACGAGTCGACCGCGAGCTGCGCGGCCACATTGAGTTCACCGATGATGGTGACACCGTGCTTGACGACCGTCTTGCCGGGCTCGGTGAGCGGGCAATTGCCGCCGCGTTCAGCCGCCAGATCGACGATGATCGAGCCGGGCTTCATCGACTTCACATGGTCTTCGCTGACGAGCATCGGCGCGGGGCGACCCGGGATGAGCGCCGTCGTGATGACGATATCCTGCTTCTTGATGTGTTCGGCAACGAGAGCGGCCTGCGCGGCTTTGTACTCGTCCGACATTTCCTTGGCGTAACCGCCGACGGCGTCGCCGGATTCATCCGATTCCACCATGACGAATGTGCCGCCGAGGCTTTCGACCTGTTCTTTGGTCGTCGCCCGCACGTCGGTCGCCGAAACGATGCAGCCCAGACGCTTGGCCGTCGCGATGGCCTGAAGCCCCGCAACACCCACGCCCATGACGAAGGCACGCGCCGGAGCAATGGTGCCCGCCGCTGTCATCATCATCGGCGTCGCGCGCGTGAAGGCGGCAGCAGCGTTGATGACGGCTTTATAGCCAGCAAGATTCGACTGCGAGGACAACACGTCCATCGACTGCGCACGCGTGATGCGCGGCATGAATTCCATCGCAAAGGCGTTGACGCCGGCGGCCGCATATTTCTGCAAACGCGGCTTGTCGTCGTAAGGGTTCAGAATGGCCGCAAGCATTGCGCCCTTTTTGAAGTGGCTGAGCTCTTCATCCGAAGGCGCACGCACCTTGAAGACAATGTCGGCGTCTTTGAGCGCGTCAGCTTCGCTTGAAGCGATTTTGGCACCGGCTTCCTGATAGAGCGCGTCCGAAATGCTCGCATGAGCACCCGCACCCGTCTCGACCGTGACCTCAAGGCCAAGTCCGACCAGCTTCTTCACCGTGTCCGGCGACGCGGCCACGCGCGTCTCGCCGTCCAGCCGTTCTTTTGGGATCGCAAGTTTCATGAAAAATGCCTTGATAGAGGGGGGCCCGTTCAATTGTCGAAAGGCCTGCCCCTTGCCCCGGGGCCTATTTTAGAAGAATTCTAATTTAACGCGCGAGGGGGCTCAGTCAACCCGTCTTCACGCAAACGCCCTTGCGGGCGCCGCTGCTCTCAATTCAGAGCAAAAACGCCGCCATGCCGACCAGAATGATGACGATGAGGACGCCGGCGACCTTGGTGCCCGTCAAAAACGCATCATAGGTGCCGATATGCTCTGCGGGGTCCATCTCTGCGCGCCAGCCCGAATTTGTCGTGTTGTCAGCCATGTCTCTGCCTCAGTTGAATAGATCAAGGTCACGCCTCAAGCGGCGGTTCGTTTGCGCGGACTATAGCAAAGCGAGGGCTTACGGCAAGGTCGCCGGTCAGGAGCCGAAGGGCGAACCCTTGGGAAAATCAGTGCGCCGCGAGGGCTTGGAATGGTCCCAATCGGCCAACAATGCCCGCAGAGCCGAAACAAAGGCGAGCGGCTGATCGAGCATCACATGATGGCGGGCCTGCGGGATCTCGATGACGGGTGCCGTGCGGCCCAGAAGCCCAAACATATAGTCCCCGATTTCCGACGGCACGAGCACCGAAAACTCACCGCGCATGATGGCGATGCGGCAGCGCGTGGTGGCAAGTCGGGCGGCCATGTCGCCGATGTCGAAACGCTGCCAGATGGCCGGATCGAACTTCCACGTCCAGCCAAGCCCGCCCTCAGGATTGGCCACTTCCTTCAGTGAATGGCGGGCAATGTAATCAACAATATATTTGTTTTCATTGGGCTGGGGCGGCGCGAGACGGAAGCGACCCATCGCCTCTTCGACGGTCGGGTAAATACGATGCGGACGGAACTCGCGCGAGGGCGGACCACCGGGACGCTCAGGCGGATTGACCGGACTGTCGACAATCACCGTGCCTGCAAGGCGGTCGCCGTAGAGCGCACCCGTCAAGATCGTGATGAAGCCGCCGAAGGAATGACCGACGATGATGGGCGGCTCGTCGCCTTTGAAGAAGCCCGCGTCCTCGCAAACCGCGATCTGTTCTTTGGCGAACACCTCAATGTCATATTTGTCCCGCCAGTCGCTGTCGCCCATGCCCGATGTGTTAAGGGCCGCCACCGAATATTCGCGCGCGAGGAACGGTGCAATGAACGACCACCAGCGCGCATGAGCGCCATTGCCATGCGCGAGCAGCAGACCCGGCTTTTCAGGATTGCCCCAGCGCAGATATTCAACGCGCGCACCTTCAACGACAACCGAACGCACTTCCGGTTCGACGGCGAGCGCGCGCGTGAACCAAGTCGGCGCCTCGGTGATGAGCGGACCTTGTTCGTCGCCCGGCGCGACCATTGGCAAATGATGTTCACTCATGCCCTTCAACCTTTCACAGGCGGACGGTCGCCGAGCGCTTTAAACACCGCGCTGCCGGTGAGGATGGTGCGCTCGCCACACCAGATGCGACCTTGCACGGTGTAGAAATCATCTTCGACACCGACGATCTCGCCGGTGCCTTCAACCCACTCGCCGAGTTTCGCGCCCGACAAAAAATCTGTGAGGAGACGCACCGTCACCCAATATTTATGCGTTTGCATGGTGATGACATGACCGAAGGCGACGTCGGCAAATGCCATGAGCATGCCGCCGTGGCAATTGCCCATGCCATTGGTGTGATGCTCTTCAACCATGAACCCGCGCGAATAATCAGCACCGGAGCCGAGTTTTTCATAAAGCGGACCCATCTGACGACCAAAGCCGCGATGCCAGTTCATCTGTTCATAGCCCGCAGGCAATTTGAAGGTTGATTCTTCCAGCAGGTCATCGGTCATGGCGGGCACTCAATATTCAAAAAGGGAGGATTCAAGAAACTCAGATCGGCAATGGGACGCGGGCCTTCTTTAGCGCGGCAGCTTGTCGTTTGCCAAGTTTACCAGTTTCAAAGCCCTCGATCGCTTCGTTGAAGAGCTTGTGGAAGTTCAACTCAGCACCGAGATGCAGGAAGACACCGCCAAGGCCGATAGCGGCGCGGTCCATGAATACAAATTCGCGCGGCGGCGTGACGGGCCCGAGCTTCTTCAGCGCCTGATGCACCTCAAAGGCTTCCTTGCGGCCATAGTCGGCTGGCGACACACCATCGGCAATCGAGCGAACACGATTGTCGAGCATGGGCGCATAGATGAAACCCGCCCAGACGTTGAGCACGTCGATCAGCTCGTTGCTGAGATTCGTAAAGCCCCAACTCTTGTAAGCCTCCGCCGTGCGGTCACGGTCATTGGTCTCAAGCCCGCGATAAAGCTCAACGACGCTTTCGACAAAGGCGGGCGGAAAGATACGGATGCAGCCGTAGTCGAGAAGATTGATACCGAGATCGGGGCGCACGGTGTAATTACCCAAATGCGGATCACCGTGAATGACGCCGTATTGATTGAAAGGTCGCCACCACGCGATGAACATGGCCTCGGCAATCGCATTGCGTTCGGCAAGCGTATGCTCGCGGAAACTCAACAGCGGCGCGCCTTCAAGCCACGTCATGGTGAGAAGACGGTGCGTCGATAATTCTGAAACGACTTCCGGCACCGCAATGCGCGGCTCGTCAGCAAAGATCGCCGTATAGAGACGCATATGCGCGGCCTCGCGCTCATAGTCGAGTTCTTCAACCAAGCGTGCGCGGATCTCGGCATAAATCTCACGCGTATTAACCGTCTGGTCGAGGCGACGATGAATGGAAAACACCAGTCCCAGCTGATTGAGATCAGCCTCAACGGCGGATTGCATATCGGGATACTGAAGCTTGGTGGCAAGCGAGCGACCGTCGAGGCCCGTGGCGCGATGCACCTGACCGAGCGAGGCGGCGGCAGAAGCCTCACGCTCAAATGTTTTAAACCGCGCTTCCCAGCCCGCGCCAAGCTCGGCGCGCATACGGCGCTTCACGAAAGGCCAACCCATGGGCGGAGCAGCCGATTGCAACTCGGACAGTTCGAGCGAAAATTCAGCGGGCACAACGTCCGGCACTGTCGCCAGCATTTGCGCGACCTTCATGATCGGACCTTTGAGCCCGCCAAGCGCCTGCTTTAATTCGCGTGCCGTCTTGTCATTGTCGGGCGTGATGCCGAAAACGCGCTGGCCCGCGACTTTCGCCGCAATCCCGCCCATGCCGGCACCGACCTGTGCATAGCGTTTGATACGCCGTCCCAGGCGGTTGCCCTCCCTGTCCGGCAGGTCATCGCTCATTCAGCGGCTTCCAATTCATCAATCAGCCCACGGATGACCGACAAGCCTTTATCCCAGAAGGCGGGGTCACTTGCGTCAAGCCCGAAGGGAGCGAGCAATTCCTTGTGGCGCAACGTGCCGCCCGCTTTCAGCATATCGAGATAACGCTCGGCAAAACCGTCAGACGCCTGAGCATAAACCGCATAAAGCGAGTTCACGAGACAATCACCAAAGGCATAGGCGTAAACGTAAAACGGCGCATGGATGAAATGCGAGATGTAGCACCAGTAGTTTTCATAGCCTGCGCCGAGATGGATGGCAGGCCCGAGGCTTTCGGCCTGCACTTCCATCCAGATTTTACCGATCTGTTCGGCGGTCAGTTCGCCGTTGCGCCGCTCGGTGTGAATGCGGCGTTCAAACGTATAGAACGCGATCTGGCGAACCACCGTGTTGAGCATGTCCTCGACCTTGCCTGCGATCATCGCCTTGCGACGCTTGGGGTCGGTCGTGTCGGCCAGCAATTTGCGGAAGGTCAGCATTTCGCCGAAGACACTCGCGGTTTCGGCAAGCGTCAGCGGCGTGTCAGCCATGAGCGCGCCTTGCGCACCGGCCAGCACCTGATGAACACCGTGACCCAACTCATGCGCCAGCGTCATCACATCACGCGTCTTGCCCTGATAGTTCACCAGCACATAAGGATGCGCACTCGGCACAGTCGGATGCGCGAAGGCACCGGTTGCCTTGCCCGGACGCAACGGCGCGTCGATCCAGCCCTTGTCAAAAAACTGCCCGGCAATGTCGGCCATTTGCGGTGTGAAGCCGCGATAGGCATCGAGCACCGTGTCGCGTGCCTGACCCCAGGGGATGAATGCATCATCGGCGTCAGGCAGCGGCGCGTTGCGGTCCCAATACTCAAGCCGCTCAAGCCCCATCCATTTTGCCTTCATCGCATAATAGCGATGCGACAATTGCGGATATGACTGGCGCACCGCATCAACAAGGGCGGCAACCACCGGCGCCTCCACGCAATTGGCTATGTGGCGGCTGTCGGCAATATCGGCAAATTTACGCCAGCGGTCTTCGATCTCTTTGTCTTTGGCCAGCGTGTTTGTGACGAGCGTCAACGTGCCGATATTGGCTTCAAAGGTTTTGGCAAGCGCGCGGGCCGCCTCTTCGCGCTTCTTGCCATCGCGGTCCGACAAACGGCTGAGGGCCGCCTCCAGCGGCTTTGCTTCGCCATCAATGTCGAAGGTGAGGCGCGACAGGGTTTCGTCGTAAAGCCGGTTCCATGCACCACGCCCTGACACGCTTTTCTCGTGCAGCAAAGTCTCAAGCTCATCGGAGAGCTGATAGGGCTGCATGGCGCGCAGATCGCGCAGCCAGGGCGCGTAATGCGCAAGCGCGGGCGACGTGAGCGCCGCCGCCATATCAGCGTCCGACAGACGATTGAGTTCCAGCGTGAAAAACAACAGATCCGTCGAGATCGCCGTCACGCGCTCCTGCATGTCGCCGTAGAATTTGGCTTTCACCGGATCGGTATTGTCGGTGGCGTATAAAAGCCCCGCATAGGAAATGACGCGGCCCAATTTGTCCTGCAGCGATTCGTAAGCCCGCATAGCCTCCGCGATGCGCTCACCGCCCTGCGGCGCACGAGCGAGCCCTTGAAGCTTGCCACGCCAATCGGCGGTGAAAGCCCGCGCAGACACGGCTGCCGCCTCCAGGTCAGCGGTCAGCGCCGGTGCGTCTGTGCCTGAATAGAGGTCTGACAGGTCCCAGACAGGCAACACATCGCGCGGGGCACGGGCGGCGGCAGCGGCAGCTTCGGCGGGCGAGCGGACGGGAATGGGCAGCTTGGACATGAAGGCTCCGGAGGTGGGGGGACGCTGGGGATGGCCAATCATTTATATCGCGTCGCACACCGCGATGTTCAACATTCCGCCCCCTTGTGGAAACAGGTTCCGGTGTCGCAGAGGGAAAGAATCGGCCACACGGACAAAAAAAGGCCCCGGTCTTGCGACCGGGGCCTCTCTTATGTCTTGCGACGATTGCCTTACGGGCAGGTCGTCACGACCGCACGGCGGTTGAGCGGCTCACGTACGCCGTCGCCTGTGGCAACTGCGAGGTTCGTTTCGCCGTCAGAGGCGACCGAGCAGGTGCCTTTGCCGTTGGAAGACAGCGCACCGGCGACAGCCGAAGCACGGCGGTTACCAAGAGCGTTGTTGTAGGCGTTGCTGCCCGATGTGTCGGTGTGGCCGGTCACTGCGAAGGCGGACGCATCCATCTTCGAAATTTCCTGGATCACAGCCTGAGCTTCGGCAGTGAGGTTCGACTTGTTGAAGCCGAAGTAGATTGTCCAAGGGCCGCCAACGATGGCTGCGCCTTCGCAAGCCGTCAGGGCTTCATAGAACGCTGCTTTTTCAGCTGCTACACGTTCCGGCTGAACCGGACCGCCTTCGCCACCGAAAAAGGAGCCATTCACACCAAGATCGTTGTCACTGGCCTGTTCAACCCAACCGTCATAGTAACGCTGAGCTTTGGCGCACTGGCACGCATTCGGGCCGGTACGACCGCCATTGTCGAGAGCTGCGAGCAGCTTCGCACGGGCGTCCTGCAATTCAGGCAGGTCCGACGCGAGCACGCCGCGTGTGGAAGGATCCCAAGGAAGGACTGTTTCGCCAGCGGCCGCTGCGCGACCCTTGGCAACGATTGCTGCTGTATCCACCCAGTTGCAATCAACATAGGCTTCAGAGGTGGCGCGCTCCTGATATTCGCGAGCGAGGCACGCATTGAAGGAGTCGCCGCTGATCGTCTCGTGAAGATACGATTCAGCAGTCCAGGTGCCGCAGCCTGCCAGCACAAGGAATGTTCCGAGTGCGATAAGGCGGGATATCATTTTCATCCCAATCTCCGTCGTTATTTATGCTGTGCCACCCACCAGTACGGCGAGCGGCCCGGAACTCTCCGGTAACTTGCATCAGACCAAGTTAATCGCACGGAATCCGAAGGTTCATCAACCCGAATTGCCCGATTCCCTTAAGTTCCGACCCCAAAGTTACTGGATGGCAACACCGTTCCGCTTACGTGACGATTCCGAAATTAACCATTTTATACGGGGGGTTGCCTACTTTATGGGTAAAATACTTCGATTGCTGAAAGTTGCCGTCGGTTAAGAACGCATTTACCAATTCGCCCCAATATGGGCCAGCATCCGTCACTGACCCCTCCCGGAAAGCGATATCCGGAAGCATAAACCGAGGCCACGCTAATGACTCAGTCCATCCTGATCGTGGACGACGATCCCGCCCAGCGACGCATCCTCGAAGAGGTCGTCAACCGCGACGGTTACCGCGCTGTTCCGGTCGATGGCGGTGAAGCAGCCCTAGCTTATCTTGAAGGTCCCTCAGGCGCTGAGATCTCGCTTGTTGTGCTTGATCTTGTCATGCCAGGTGTTGACGGCATGGAAGTGCTTAAGCGCGTCCATCCCGGCAAACCCAACCTGCCGATCATTGTACTGACGGCTCATGGCGGTATCGAGACAGTCGTCAATGTTATGCGCGAAGGCGCGACAGATTTTGTCATCAAGCCGGTGAGCCCTGAGCGTCTGCATGTCTCCATGCGCAATGCGCTCAAAGTTAATGCGATGGCCGGTGAAATTTCCCGACTGCAAAAGAAACAATCAGGGCGCCTTACATTCGGCGACCTCATCGCCAACAGCCACGGCATGGATCAGGTGATCCGTCTGGGCAAACGCGCCGCCCAGTCGAACATTCCGATTCTGATCGAAGGCGAAAGCGGCGTCGGCAAAGAACTCATCGCCAGCGCCATTCAGGGCGAGAGCGAACGCGCCGGCAAACCTTTCATCACCGTCAACTGCGGTGCCATCCCGGAAAATCTGGTCGAAAGCATTTTGTTCGGCCATGAAAAGGGTGCCTTCACAGGCGCCAATGAAAAACACGCCGGCAAATTTCAGGAAGCCAGCGGCGGTACGCTTTTCCTCGACGAAATCGGCGAGTTGCCTCTCGACGTTCAGGTGAAACTGCTGCGCGCGCTGCAACAGGGCGAAGTGGACCCCGTGGGTTCCAAAAAGCCTGTCAAAGTCGATATCCGTCTCATCTCGGCGACCAACCGCGATCTGTTGCAGATGGTGAAAGAAGGCCGCTTCCGCGAAGACCTTTACTATCGCCTCAATGTCTTCCCCATGCATGTGCCGCCGCTGCGCCAGCGCAAGGATGACATTCCCGATCTCGTCGCCCATTTCATCCGTCGCCTGTCGGCAGAAGAAGGCAAAGCTGTCGTCGGCATCTCTCGCGACGCAATGGCGATGCTCATGGCCTTCGAATGGCCGGGCAATGTGCGTCAGGTCGAAAACACCGTCTTCCGCGCCATCGTGCTGAGCGACGGCGAGATGCTTGAAGTCTCCGACTTTCCGCAGGTTGCCAGCATGGTGGAAGGCTATGCCGCTGCCGCCGTGCCCTCCGGCATGCGCGAACACGCGCCCACACATGCGGCACCGAGCGAAGCCTATATTCAGGCCGCGCCGCAACCGAACCCCTATGCGGCAAGCCCCGCGCAGGCACCGGCCGACACACGCCACACGCTGGCCGATTTCGCGCGCTCGAATTTTTCTGACGGCATCGCCATCACCGATGACGCCGGCAATATGCGCAAGCTTGAAGACATCGAAGCGGAAATGATCCGCCTCGCCATCGACAAATATAAAGGCCATATGACGGAAGTTGCCCGCCGCCTCGGTATTGGCCGTTCGACACTTTATCGCAAGGTCCGCGATCTGGGCCTTGAAGTGCGTGAGAGCTGATCGGTCACATGTGACGATCTTTCCATTGTTGAGACATCAAACGGCGCAAGGCATCAGGTCTTGCGCCGTTTTTTATGTGACATAAGCCTGTGACAGTCCGGCGATTGATCGCTTTGCCTAAAGGGTGCTATCCCTCGCGCCCCGAAATGGCTGGATGATCCTGATCCCATGAAAATGGCCCCCCTACCCTTTCTGCTTGGCGTGATGGCCGCGGCACTCATCAGTGTTTGCGTCTGGAAGTTTCTCGGAGCGCCGGTCGAACTCGTCGATGCGCCCGCAGGCAAAGTTCATTGTGTCAGCTACACACCCTATCGCGGCAGCGAAGCGCCGTTCATTCCAGGCTTCCGCGCCGATCCCGCCAATATTGATGCTGATTTCGCACAGCTCACAAAGATCACCGATTGCGTGCGCATTTACAGCGTCGATCTCGGGCTTGATGCGGCCGTGCCGCTGGTCGCCAAACACAACATGCAAGTGCTGCTCGGTATCTGGATCGGTTTCAGCGAAGAATTCAACCAGCGCCAGATTGCCAAGGCGATCACCGTCGCTAACGCCAATCCCAAAGCCATCCGCGCGATCATCGTCGGCAACGAAGTCTTGTTGCGCGGCGAGCAATCTGCCGAAGACCTCACGCGCTATATCGGTCAGGTGAAGGAAGCGACGGGTCTTCCCGTCACCTATGCCGACGTCACGCATTTCTGGCTGGAGGCGCCGCAGGCGCTCGCCGACGCTGTCGATTTCATCACCATCCACATCCTGCCCTATTGGGAAAATGATCCAACACCGGCTGAGGGCGGCGTCGCCTATCTTGATCAAGTGCGCAGGGAAGCGGCGGCACACTTCCCCGACAAACGCATCTTCATCGGCGAGACGGGTTTTCCCAGTGCCGGACGCCAGCGCGAAGGCGCTGTTCCGTCAATTGTTTCGCAGGCCCGCTACATCCGCGAATTCGCTGATTACGCAGAGACGCATGATCTCGATTACAATCTGATCGAGGCCTATGACCAGCCGTGGAAACGCGCGCAAGAAGGCACTGTCGGCGGCGCATGGGGTTTCTTCACCACCGAGCGCAAATCCAAATTTCACTGGACGGGACCGGTGTCCGAGCATCCCAAATGGCGTACGGAAGCGGGCTACGCTTTTGTGTTCTCGCTCGCGATCCTGCTCATCATGGCTTTTCGCGGCGGCAAGCCTGAGGCGCTGGGCGGTCTCGGCATCGGCTTTGGCGCAGGCTTTGCGGGCTCGGCCCTTGTCCTGCAATACGAGCATTCACTGATGGCATGGCGCACCCCGCTTGAAGGCGTGGTCGAAATATTTGTCTTTGCGATGTCGCTGGCCGTGATCGTCTTTGTACTGCCGGAAATCACAAAAAAACGCGCTGGCATTGCGCCTTTGTCAATATTCAAGACGCTGAGCTGGATGCGCCGCCCGACACGCGCAGGCCTCGGCACAGCGCTTTATCTCGGCCTCACGCAACTGGCGGTCACTTTCTCGGCCCTCGTCGTGTCGCTGGGTCTGAGCTTTGACAACCGCTACCGCGATTTTCCGCTGGCGGCTTTCGCCATTCCGGCGGTGAGCTTTGCACTGCTGGCCTTCAACCGCGGTGACCAGAAGCGCGCTGGCACGAACCGGCGCGAGGAAGTCACATTCTCACTGCTGTTTATCCTGAGCGCCGGACTGATCGCCTATAACGAAGGCCCGCTGAACTCCGAGGCACTGACCTGGTGCCTGCTCAATCTGATTTTCGTATTGCCTTGGGCGGGTAGCTGCTGGGCGACGCTCAAAGGTCTGGTCGTCAAGCCCGCGGCAGTCGCAAGCACGTCAGCATAAAGCCGATGGCGGCCATGTCGGCGTTGTAAAGAACGAGCCCCATCAGGCTCATCACAAAACCGACCCACACCGCCGGACGCCAGCCAAAGGCAAGGCCGAGGGCGCCACCGGCGAGCCCTGCCCAACCCCAGACCTTCCAGATGTGCATCATCACAACGGCCTGACGCGCATCGCACCACGCAGGCGCGCCGTCGTCTGCACAGGCCATGCCCATGTCATGCGGTTCGATGAGGAAGTAGCGGAAGACACTGGCCAGCGCCAATGCGCCGACGCCCACGCCGATCCAAAGAAGAATGCGCGACAGCGGCCACTGCGGGGCCTCGCTCGCCGACGCCTGAACTTCGTCAGCCGATAAAGGACCGGAAGGGCTTATGGACAAGATGGGCATTCCTCTGCTGGCACATACGAACGGCCCGCGCGAACCTGAATTCGGGCGGGCAATCGCATCGCTATAGCAGGTTGTGTGGAATTACAGAAGTTACTCGACCATGCCGAGAGCGTGCAGATAAAGCTCGAGGATCGCTTCGGCTTCCTGACGCTCGGCCTTGTCCTGCTTGCGGATGCGCACGACCTGACGCAGCGTTTTGGTGTCAAAGCCGTTGCCCTTGGCTTCGGCATAGACTTCTTTGATGTCGGCGGCGGTCGCTGCTTTTTCTTCTTCGAGACGTTCGATACGTTCGACGACCGAGCGGAGCTGGTCGTGCGCGACGCCGCCGGTGTTCACAGGGGTATTACCGTCCGCCATGATGCGTCGCTCCATTTTTACGCGTGATGTGTGGGTCGCCGACACTATCGGCGCGGGCTAAGCTCATCAATATCACCGACGCACAAACCTGTGGATATTACTGCCCTGCGGCGATTAAGCCCTTCAGGAATGGGCCTTTTTTTGTGCGGCTTCAAAGGCAGCAAGCTGGGCGGGAGTCGCCTCGGGCTGGTGTTTCGCCTTCCAATCGGCAAAAGGTTCGCCGTAAATCCGAGCCCGTGCCTCGTCCTTGCTCATTTCAACACCGGCGTCAGCGCCCGCGTCGCGGAGCCAATCTGCCAGACAATTACGGCAGAAGCCCGCAAGGATCATGAGGTCAATATTCTGCACATCGGTGCGGGCACCCAGATGCGCGACAAGCCTGCGAAAGGCGGCAGCTTCAAGTTCGGTCTGCGTGACTTTGTCCATGATGGGTTCCCTCAACCTTTCGGATCGCTTTGCGAACCATAGAATTTGATATCACCCATATGGGGTGCGCTTGCCGCTTCACCAACCAGACGCGCGATGCGCGCCGCCCATTCAGCTTGCCCCGCCGCCTCGGCAATCAAATCTTGCCGGATTTCGATCAACACATGCGGCAAACCGTTTTGCGTACCGTGACGATAGAGGCAATCGCCCTTGAGCGCGCCTGTGTAAGGTTCGTTGTCGCCGACCACGAGGTCGGTCTCGGCGCGCAATCCGTCAAGCAACACCGCAGGCAAGCGGTCGTCACGATCCCACAGGATGCCTGTGTGCCAAGGCCGCGCCACACCGCGCCAACTCGGCGTGAAACTATGGATCGAAAGAATGGCAGGCACTGCCCCCGCCGCACGGGCACGCTCAAGCGCCATCGCCACAGCCGCATGATAAGGCTCATGAAATGCCGCGAGGCGATGCATGAATTCAGCTTTGTCAGCGAAGGCATCCACGTCGCGGTTCGCCGGAATAATCGCCCCGTCTGACAGTTTCATCACCAGCGTCGGATCATCGGCACCCCGGTTGAGATCGATCAGCAACCGCGAATAACGCGCGAGCACAGCAGGGCAATGCAGCGCCTCCGCCAGCCGCCGCGACACTTCCGCCGCCCCGATGTCATAGGCGATGTGGCGGGAAAATTCAGAAGGGTCAAGGCCGAGCGTGCCGTAGCCTTCCGGCAGAGCGTTTGACGCATGGTCGCAGATAACAAGAAAGCCGGGATTGCTCCCGGCATCGAGATCCGAATTAATCAATTCAAATGACAAGAGAGCCGCCTTCGCGTGACGTGCGTTGATCGGCGCATTATACCAAAAGACATGCCAAAAGACATGCCAAGAGACATAAACGAGACGCAGCAAAAGAGCACGGACCTGTTGAAAGCCCTGTACGCGGAGGCCGTGCACGCAGCGCTGCCCGCCGCGATCCTCCCCGCCCATCTGCCGCCGCGACCCAAGGGCCGCCTCGTCATCATCGCCATCGGCAAGGCCGCTGCCAGCATGGCCGCTGCCGCCGAAGCCCACTACGACCAAACAGGGCTTGAGGGAATTGCCCTGACGCGCCACGGCCATGCGCAACCAACGAAGCTGATCGAAGTCGTCGAAGCGGGCCATCCTGTGCCGGACGCCGCAGGCGTTGCGGCTTCTGCCCGCATCATGGACCTTGCCACGACGCTCGGCGCAGACGATCTCGCGCTCGTTCTGATCTCCGGCGGCGGCTCGGCGCTTGCCACCCTCCCTATTGACGGCGTGAGCCTTGCCGACAAGCAAGCACTGACCCGCGCATTGCTGGCGAGCGGCGCCCCGATCCAAGACATCAATACAGTCCGCAAACACCTCTCGCGCATCAAAGGTGGCAGGCTTGCCGCTGCCATCGCACCCGCCCGCCTCATCACACTCGCCATATCGGATGTCGCCGGTGACGACCCCGCGGTGATCGCCTCCGGCCCGACGGTGCCCGACGCAACGACAAAGGCGGATGCACTTGCTCTGCTCAGCCGCTGGAAAGTGCCTGTCCCACAAGTACTGGCGGAGGCTATCGCGCGGGCACCCGAAAGCGCCAGGGCGGGCGAGGCTTGTTTCAACAGCGCCGACTACAAACTCATCGCCAGCGGCTCAGGCTCGCTCGACGCCGCCGCAAAACACGCCGCCGCCCACGGATACGAAGTGCTGAACCTCGGCGACCGCATCGAAGGCGAAGCCCGCGACGTGGCTAAAACACATGCGCAACTGGCGCTCGCTGCCAAGGCAAAAGGGCAAAGGCTCGCCATTCTTTCGGGTGGCGAAGTCGCCGTCACATTCGCCTCACCTCTCAACGGACGGGGTGGCCCCAATCAGGAATATGCGCTGGCACTCGCCATCGCGCTCAATGGCGCGACCGGCATCGCGGCGCTGGCGGGCGACACAGACGGGATCGATGGCGGCAGCGGCGCGGCAGACGATCCGGCAGGCGCGATGATCTTCAGCGACACGCTGGCGCGCGCCGCAAGCCTCATACTCGATCCGCAAGTCGCGCTCGACCAACATGATTCCGGTAGGTTTTTCTCACGCCTCGGCGATTTACTAAAAACCGGCCCAAGCTTTACGAACGTAAACGACTTCCGTGTCATACTGGTTGGATAAAGCCCTGTCATAGAGACGGGACCCCAAAAATTCAGGAGCGCGCATTTTGATTCGCCGCCGCAACGTCAAGATCATCGCCACACTCGGACCCGCCTCCAGCTCGCCGGAAATGATCCGCGCCCTGTTCGACGCCGGTGCGGACGTCTTCCGCCTCAACATGAGCCACCTCAACCACGAAAATCTGAAAATCGTCCACGGCATGGTCCGCGCGGTCGAAAAAGAAGTCGATCGCCCGATCTCCATTCTCGCCGACCTGCAGGGGCCGAAGCTCCGCGTCGGTGAAATGGAAGGCGGCAGCGCCGAGCTTGTGGACGGTCAGACATTCCGCCTCGATCTCGACAAGGCCAAGGGCACGGCGAAGCGCGCGCCGCTGCCCCACCCTGAAATTTTCGCCGCCGTGAAGACCGGCCATTCGCTGCTTCTCGACGATGGCAAGATCCGCCTGCGCGTCACATCTTGCGGCGCAGACTTTGCCGAAACCATTGTCATCGTCGGCGGCACTTTGTCGAACCGCAAAGGCGTCAATGTGCCCGAAGCTGTGTTGCCGGTGGCCGCACTGACCGAAAAAGACCGTCGCGATTTTGATGCCGTGCTCAAACTCGGCGTTGACTGGGTCGCGCTCTCCTTCATCCAGCGGCCCGAAGACATTGCCGAAGCCCGCAAGATCGCGCGCGGGCGTGCTGCCATTCTTGCCAAGATCGAAAAGCCACAAGCGCTGGTGCATCTCGACGAGATCATCGAAATGGCCGACGCGCTGATGGTGGCGCGCGGCGACCTTGGCGTTGAACTGCCGTTGCAACAAGTGCCGGGCTGGCAGAAGCGCATCACACGCGCCGCGCGCCGCGCGGGCAAGCCTGTTGTCGTCGCCACGCAGATGCTGGAATCCATGATCGCCGCACCTGTGCCGACGCGCGCCGAAGTGTCGGACGTCGCCACCGCCGTTTTTGAAGGCGCTGACGCCATCATGCTGTCGGCTGAATCCGCCGCCGGACAGTATCCGGTCGAAGCTGTGCGCATGATGAACAATGTCGCCATCGAAGTCGAAGGCGACCCGACTTATCCTGGCATCATCTATTCGCAAAACAATCAACCCGAAGCCACAGGCGCAGACGCGATCAGCGCCGCAGCCCACATGGTCGCCGACACGCTGAAGGCCGCCGCCATCGTCTGCTGGACAAATTCCGGCTCAACGGGGCTTCGCGCCGCACGCGAACGGCCCATGCTGCCCATCATCGTGCTGACACCCGTACCCGCCACCGCACGACGTCTGGCATTGGTCTGGGGCCTTCATTGTGTGCTGACAGCTGACGCCAAAGACCTCGACGACGTGGCCGAACGCGCCTGCGGCATCGCCTTCCGCGAGGGCTATGCCCAACCCGGACAGCGCATTGTCGTGACCGCCGGATTGCCGCTCGGCACACCCGGCGCGACCAACCTGCTGCGCGTTGCCTTTGTCGGACACATGGGAAGCTCTGCCGATTAGGCTTCGTCGAGCAACGTTGCCGGTTCCACAATATGTGTACCAGGCTGCACCGCCATGCCGAGTGCAAGGCGCGACAACGCATCGGCAATGAGATCGGGCCGCACGTAATGCGGCATGTGACCGATGCCGACGAGTTTGATCATCTCCGATCCCGCAATCTGTTCATGCAGCGCATAGGAATGGAGCTTCGCCCAAACTGTCTTGTCACGATTGCCGGTGATAATGATGGTCGGCGTCTTGATCTCGCTATAGCGCAGACTTTGCATTTTGAGATAGGAGCGCAGATTTGATGAATCAGCGCTATTGGCTTTGAAATTGGCCGGACGGAACAAAAGCGGCAGGCCGATAAGACGCGCGTAATCCGCCGGTGCCGTATTTGGTGCAAAATTATTCCTGACGCCCGCGCCTGCGAGCAATTGGCCGCCCAGCGTCATCAATGTGCTGAGAAACACTTTTCCGATAATCGGCATACGAACAATCTTGTGATACCAGGCCGTCTTTCCCTCCCAGACATGGGTGGCTCCGGACAGAACCAGCAGACCGGACAAGGCATTGGGAAAAGCGAGCGCATATGCCGTCGCCACGGCCCCGCCCCATGAATGACCGAGAATGACAGGGCGCGTGATACCCAAAACCTGCATCGCCTCGTGCAAAAGCGCTGCCTGCGCCGCCGGATCGGTGATGTCGGAACGCTTCGGACGACCGCTCCAGCCGTGACCGGGACGGTCAAAGGCATAGACAGTGAAACGTTCCGCCAATCGCGGCATCAGACTCTCGGCCATGTCGCCGAGATTGCCGCTGGCACCATGGATCAAAACAATCGGCGCGCCGACCGGATGGCGCGGCCCCATTTTGACGTAGTGAATATCGACACCGCCTGCACGCACAAATTCGCCGCGCGGCCTGTAACGATTTTCAATAAAGGTGAAAGATGTGGCCGAATAAATCAGCAGCAGAAAAACCAGCACGCCGAGCACTACCAAAAACCACATGATCGCTAAATACCCCTGCCTTCAACATCAATAGCGAGTGATTTTTCGGCTTGCGAAGCGCCGTCGAGCCAGGGATTTACCTCCAACGCCCGACGGAAAACTTCGAGCGCTCCTTTTTTGTCGCCAAGTTCCTCAAGCATCAGTGCAAGCCCGCCCATCGCCAAAAACTGACGCGGCTCGATGCGCAGCACATGTTCTAGATCGGCAAGCGCACGCGAGAAATTGTCCTGCACGTAATAGACAGTCGCGCGCTTATGCCAGCCTTCGCTGTAAGCCGGGTCCAGCACCACCACTTCATTGAAATAATAAAAGGCGCGATCATAATTTTTTTCGCTGAAGGCATCGAGCCCGCGCTGCATCAAAATATCAATGCTGGGACTGCCGGACTGGAGCCAAAGCTGCTCAATGGCCGCTTCATATCTTTTGCCTTCTTCCACCGTGTCGGCTTTAGCCAATTGGGAAAAAAGCTGATCAAGCATGGCCGCGCGCGGTGGCTTATCTTGCTCCGGCGTTTGCGGCGGCGGCGGCGCGATTTCGGCATGCACCAGCCCTGCCGCGCCAGAAGCAGCCAGCAGAAAAATCAAAGCAAGGGGGCGAACAACAGAGACCATGGCCCGAGCATAAGCGCGACGCATGAACTCAGCAATGAGGCCGATAGGCGGCTTTCGTCAGGCGTTCATATCCTGACGCACGCAACCGTCGAAGTCGGTGATGAAATCCGCTCCGAAGGCAAGCGAGGGGGTTTGGAACCCGGGACGGACATCGCCAGCAAGCGTCCGGCGCACGATTTCAAGGCTCGTCATGGCGGTGAGCGTATAGCCTTCGGGGCACACGAGCCGCGAGACAACGCGGTCGCCTGCCGCATTGATCGCCTCGCCGACAAGCACGCCCTGTCCGGCGCGGCGTTCGGCATCCGTCGGGCCTTCAGGCATTTTATCGACCTGTGCCTTCAACCGGCGCTGCATGAAACCGAGGCTGGCGATCCAGCGTTTGAAGCCGCCGAGACCGGCCATCTGCTCAAGCTCGGGGCTTGATTCAAAATAGACCGTGATGCGCGGGATGCCTGTCGAGTGAAAGGCGGTCGATACATCGCCCCAACCAAGCGCGATGGACGGGCGCGGGCCCTGACCATAATCAACCTCGGCGCGCGGCGGCACTTTGAGTGACACAATCTGGCCATCGCGACGAACGCGTGTGCCTGCGCCGATGCTTTCGACGCCTGTCTTGGCCGTGCCGCGCGACATATGGCCGAGGCCTGATATCGACAAGGCAAGTTCAACGGCGTCCGGCATGCGCGTCTTCATATGAGCGGCAAGACAATCTGACGGCACAACGTCGAAACCGACACCGGGCATGATCGTGATGCCTGCTTCTTTAGCGGCGGCATCACGCGCGGCGCAGGCTTCAAACACATCGATCTCGCCGGTGATGTCCAGATAGTGCGTGCCGGTGCGCAAGCACGCATCAACCATCGGCTTTGATGTTTGCGAAAAAGGACCTGCGATATGGAGCACGACATCGACGGCGGACAGAGCATCGTCGAGGGATTTGGTGTCCGACAAATCAAAAGCGCGATAGTCAAACCCGTGCTGACCGGCAATCGACTTCAACCGCGCTTCGTTGCGCGCCGCCAAAATCGGGTTCATGCCCAAAGCCTTAGCCGTGCGGGCGACGAGCTTGCCGGTGTAGCCGGTTGCGCCGTAGATCATGAATTTGTCGCTCATCGCTAGTCCTTGTATGTGAAACGCCCCGGCCGCTTTTTAAGTCTTGGCGGAGACTATAGCGGATTCGGCTCAGACAAGCAGACCGCGTGCGACGAGATCTTTGGCCAATGCGGCAGCGTCCGTAAAATGATGTGTTTGAAAGCCCAAAGCGGCGGCAGCGGCAATATTGGCTTTGGAATCATCAATGAAATAAGCACGTTCCGGCGCAAAGCCTGCGCGCGCCATCAGGATTTCATAGATACGCGGATCGGGCTTCAGCACACCTTCGGTACCTGAAATAACGGCGGTCTCGAAGCGTTGCAACTCGGGATAAGTGACTCGCAAATAATCGAAAACCGGCACCGGCATGTTGGAAAGCCCGTGGATCGTAAGACCTTTGTCGGCAAGCGCATGAAGAAGATCGGCGGTGCCCGCGATGCGTCCGGGAATCATCTCGGCGTAGCGGGTGTGCCAAAAGTCGATGTGGACGGCGTGATCGGGGTGAAGAACCTTAAGCTTTGCGCCGTTTTCTTCAAAAGACACCCCGCGATCATGCGCCAGATGCCAGTCATTGGTGCAAACTTCCGTCAGAAACCGCTCCATTTCGGCCTCGGAAGCGAAGACTTTGCGGTACAAATGGCGGGGGTCCCAGCCAACGAGGACATTGCCGACGTCGAAGACGATGGTGTCGATCATGACCACTAACCCATTGATCTAAAAAAACAAAAAAGGCCACACCCGAAGGTGCGGCCTCTAATTTGTCAGCGCGGCCAAGTGAGACACACGCGAGCCAACATGCGAACGACTTAACCCTGGCGGGCTTTGAAGCGCGGGTTGGTCTTGTTGATGATGTAAACACGGCCCTTGCGACGCACGAGACGGTTGTTGCGGTGACGACCACGCAGCGATTTCAACGAGTTACGGATTTTCATAGCGAAACCTTCGGGGCCAAAAAATTCTAAATGGGAGTGCGCGATCGGCTGAAAAGCCCCGCCTCCGGCTGGTGCCGGAACCCCCTGAACAGGCGCGGAACCTAAGGTGCGAACCCTCGCCTGTCAACCCGCTAACACGCGACATTTCGAGCCTTTCCTGTCAGAAAACGAGGCTTTCCATGTCGAGGTCACGCTCAAGCGGTCGTGTTAAAATTATTCCATAATAAAACCCGAAAATATCTCGCAAAATAAGGCTATCCGCAGCTTTTGAAGACCCGTGAATAGGCACCGGGACCGCCGCGTGATAATCACTGACAAAAGATGCGCGTCGAAAATTGAAAATCACATCCCGCTCTTGCGGAAGTGGGAAATCTGAATGCCCAGCACTGAGACATTTTCAAAGCTACTCAGAACCATAAAATCAGCCATCGCGGCTTTCTTCGCCAGACTCGCTGGTCGGTGGCGCGCCTATATTCCCAAACAGATTAGCACCAGAATGTTCGCAGTCGGTCTGTTGCTCACATTCGCCTATGGGTTTGCCGCTGATCGCCTGAAGATTTTTCCCTATTACGAACTCAGACCGGCGATCGCCTTCATCGAACGCGTGGCAGGCACGCAAGACCAAACGGTCAAAATTACGACACGACAGGAATATCGCACCGTCACATCCATTTCGACCGCGCTGCTGCCGCTCAACATCGAGACATTCAATCTGCCGACAGCTATATCCCTGGAGAAGACGGCAGGCGCAATCTGCCAGGCCGGAAACGCACTGATTGTACTGGACCGCGTTGGTCACCCGTTCCGGTTCAATCTTGAAGACCAATCGGTATCAGCACTGAGCTGGCCGCAATTGCCAAACAACTATGATGCTTTTCTCGATTCAGCCTTAGCCCCCCTAAAGTCAAATTTCCGCGTGCACGATATGTTATGCGTGCAGCAAGGATCCCAATTTCGCGTTTATGTTGCGCACGAATTCTTCGACACACCGCTCGGACACACACGCCTCGTTATTTCGTTTCTTGATGTAGATAAAAATCTGCAGCCGGAGAGCAAAGGCTGGCAACGCCTCTTTGCGTCCAAGCCCCTGCCCGGCGAATATTACGGTGCAAATGGCGCTGGCGGCAGACTTGCGCTCGACGGCAAAGACGCAATCTATCTGACAATCGGCGACTACAATCTCGACAGCGTGAGTTATCCCAGTATTGAAGAGGCGCAAAATGCCGAGAGTGACCTCGGCAAGGTTTTCAGGATCGACCTGAAATCCGGCGTAAAAACTCTGATCTCAACCGGCCACCGCAATATGCAAGGGCTGATCATCGCCGAGAACGGCGACATCTACATCACGGAGCAAGGCCCCAAAGGTGGAGATGAGTTGAACAAGATCAAAAAAGGAAAAAACTACGGCTGGCCAGAGGTCACCTATGGCACCGACTATGAGCAATACTCATGGCCGCTCAACAAAAACCAAGGTCGTCACGACAGATACGAAAAGCCGATATTTGCCTGGGTGCCATCCATTGCCGCAAGCCAGATGATCGAGGTCGAAAAATTCAATGATCGCTGGAAAGGTGATTTGCTCGTCACCTCGCTGAAGGCAGGAACCATTTTCCGCCTCAGACTCGAAGATGGCATCGTGCGCTACAGCGAACCGATCTGGTTTGGACCGCGTATAAGGGACATCATCGAACTCGGCGACACGAGAATTGCGCTTTGGACAGATCAAGACCAGATCATTCTGATTTCGGTCGATCAATCCAAATTGTCACAGGATAAGCGTGCGAGAGCCCCCGTAGTACCGCCCGATTCGGTCAATTGCATGGCGTGCCATCACGTTGGCCCAACCAACGAAATAGACGTGGCCCCCAGTTTGTCGAGGGTTCTCAATCGCAAGGTCGCGTCCGACAATTTTGCGCATTATTCGCCCGCTCTACAGAATCTGGGCGGTGTCTGGAGCGAAGACAGGCTCCGCGAGTTTTTGCTCAATCCGGATGAATATGCGCCGGGAACCAGCATGGTCATTGGCGACATGTCCAAGTCTGAGGTGAAAAAAGCGATCGAGTACCTGAAAAATCTGGACTAGTCCCTGTGCGCACCTGCCACGGCCCTGATCGCGGGCAGTGGTTTTGCCTCTTACTTGTTCGGTATATAAGGCCAAGCAACGACGTACCGTCTATTGCGGACAGCGGGAAGGCAACCCGATTTGCAAGGCCTTTGCAGAACGCGGCAGGTGCTCACGCTGTTTGGTTCTAAAGTGAGATGTATAATGGCATATGACCAAACCCAGAAATCCGAAGCCGAAACGCCCAAGGATTATCTGAAGGAACCCGCCTCGCGTGTGATCCCCGCCGAGGACGTCACGACCCATCGCCCGCAATGGTTCCGCGATGCGCTGGCCGCCCCGTTCGAGAGCCGTCATGTGATGGTCGATGGCGCCAACATTCATTATCTGCGCTGGGGCAATGATGACCCGAAACGTCCGGGCCTCTTGTTTGTGCACGGCAACGGCGCACATGCCTATTGGTTCTCCTTCATCGCCCCGCTGCTGACGCAACATTACAACGTCGCCTCGATGGATCTCGGCGGCATGGGCGACAGCGACTGGCGCGAGACATACACACGCGACAGCTTCGCCCATGAGATCGGCGCTGTCGCCTTCGACGCGAACCTCGGACCCAAGCCCGTCATCGTCGGCCATTCTTTCGGCGGCTTCGTGACGCTGATGGCCGGCAAACATTACAGCGACAAATTCGGCGGGTTGATCTTTGCCGACTTCACCGTGCGTGGCCCCGAAACCCATCGCGAATGGTTTCTCGACGGACCTTTGCGCCGCCCGACCCGCATCTATCCTGATTTTGAAACCGCAAAGGCGCGCTTCCGCCTCGCGCCGCTGCAACCTTGCGCCAATGGTTTCATCGTCGATTACATCGGCGGCTTGAGCCTGCGCGAAGTCAAAATCGGTGCCAACGAAGGCCGCCGCGCTTCAACAGAAGCGGGCTGGACGTGGAAGTTTGATGCGGAAATTTTCAACGGGTTGGAAATGGTCAACGACCACGCGGAGATTTACAAAAACCTCAAATGCCCCAAGGCGACGATGTTCGGACTTGAGAGCAAGGACTTCGATCCCTCGTCGATCAATTTCTTGCGCGAGATCGCGCCCGAAAGCCCCGTCTTCACCGTGCCCGGCGCGCAGCATCACATCATGCTCGACCAACCGCATGCCTTCGCCACCGCTGTTGCCGGCATCATGGCGCAATGGGAAGCGGGCGGCTCATTGGCAGGCTGACGCGCGCATGGGAGAAGTGCTGACCATCACGCCGACACTTGCCATCATCGCCGCCATGCTCGCGGCCATAGGCGGACTCGTCTGGCTGGAAAAGCGTCCGCATGAATTCGGCAAGATGCGCTGGCCGACGACGCCGCTGATTTTTCTGTCGATCTTCGTGATTGTCATTATGGCCGCGCATTTGCTGACGCTGCTCGGGATGCATAAATAGGCGGATGCGTTGAGCGGCGGCGACCCTTCCTTTCACCTCCCCTTCGTGGGGAGGTGGGGCTAAGCGTGGAAGTCACCTACTTCAGCCCGATGCCGTCTTCTTCATCTTCGTAATCATCCGCTGTCTGATTGAGGTCCTTCATCGCCGGATGGAAGACCGCAAAGAGCAGGATGACGACCGCCAGCAATGCGCCCACGACGAAGGGGGCCTGATGCATTTCATCGTAGATATTGTAACCGACGAACGAATTGAGAAAGATGAAGGGCGTGAGGATCATGCCGGTGGCTGACGTGCCGGAAATGAAACCGGCCATGGCGCCCTGATCGTTTCGCGACACAGACAGCGAGGCACCGGCACCCAGACCCGGACGCAGCAGACCGAAGCCGAAGCCTGCGAGCGTCAGCGCCGTGACGAGCACGCCATATGACCCGCCGATAATGAGCAGCACATAAGACGCGATGGTGATGATGGCACCCCAGCGCAGCAGGAACTGCACCGACAGATTGAACCGCTGGATGAGCCCGATCTGCGCAAAAAGCGCGGCCATGGCCATGGCCATCAAGCCGACACTGACCATTTGCGTCGCGTCATCGAGATCAAGATCCAATGTGTCGATGAAGTAGAAGGCACAGAGCTGCATGATGATCGTCTGCGCGAAACTGATGATCACCGAAATGGTGACCCAGGGCAGCGCGAGGCGGTCGTTCCATTTGAGCGAAGCGCGGCGCTTTTCCTGCTTGGCGGACACGCGCTGCGACGGACGCGTGCGTTCCGGCAGATAGATCCAGATGAGGATCGCGCTGATGAAACCGACAGCGGCCACCGCAAAGAAAGGCGCGACGATGTGGATTTGTGCAAAGCCTGCCGCGACGCCCGGTCCGATGGCCGTGCCGATGCCGAAGGCGGCACCGAGCGAGGCGACACCGGCCGCACGCTCGCCGCGCGAGGTGCGGTCAGCCACATAGGCCTGTGCGGCTGAACCATTGCCCGAACCGAAGCCACCAAAAATGGCGCGTGACACCATGAGCAACGGAAAAACCACCGCCATGGACAGCCAGCCCCACAGCGCGACGAGCACGAGGCAGGCAAAGATGGTTGTGGAAATAGCAAAGGCACCGAGACCCAAAAGCATGATCGGCTTGCGGCCCACAATGTCGGAGCGGCGTCCCCAGAAGGGTGAAGTGACGATCCACAGAAACGCCGAAAGCGAATAGATCATCGTCGTTTCGAACTCGGACATGCCGAGGCGGCGCGCGATGGGCGGCAACACGGCATAGACCAGCGTCTGACCCATGCCGCCCGCGAGCTGACAAAGAAACAGGATCTTGAAGGCGCGACTGCGTTCCGCCGCCGTCGTCATTGTCTCGCTGAGCGGCGCGGATTCCTGATCGAGATCAAATTCGGAATCGCCGGACAACAAGCTGATGCCGGGCGTTGCAAGGACGTGGTCTTTATTTTCTTCGGGGGAATCTGACATGAGGGGCCTTTTCCGGCCTTATTGGGTGGATTCGAGCCCAAGGTGTACGGGAAAGCCGCGCGCGCGCCAATGGGAACAATGGGCGACGCTGCGTTTTCAGACGTCAAAAGCAGTCTTTTTGACTTATGCCGCCCCCCGCCTAGTCTTGCCCCAAAGAAATTGAACCAAAGACTGCCGGGAGAACTTCATGGACCTGTCACTGAGTGCCGCCGACACGAAATTCCGCGACGAGGTGCGCCGCTTTCTCGACGAGAAACTCACAGCCGACCTGCGCGCCACGAGCGAATTGATGACCAGCGTTTACGCCGACTACGACACGACCATGAAATGGCATAAGGCGCTCTATGAAAAAGGCTGGGTCGCCCCTGCCTGGCCGAAGGAATATGGCGGCTGCGACTGGAGTGTGGCGCAGCATTATATTTTCTCCAGCGAACTTTCATCCGCCGGTGCGCCGTCGCTCTCGCCCATGGGACTTGGCATGTGCGGGCCGGTGCTGATCGGCTACGGGACGCCGGAGCAGAAGGCGCATTATCTGCCGCGCATGCTCGACGGCTCGGATTTCTGGTGTCAGGGCTATTCCGAACCCGGCTCGGGGTCGGACCTCGCCTCGTTGCAGATGAGCGCCGTGGATATGGGCGACCATTTTCTCTGCAACGGACAGAAAATCTGGACGACACATGCCAATTACGCCAACTGGATTTTCAATCTGGTGCGGACCTCGAAGGAAGACATTCCCCAGCGCGGCATCACATTCCTGCTGATCGACATGAACACACCCGGTGTGAAGGTCGAACCGCTGATCATGCTGTCGGGCGAACACATTCAGAACCAGATTTTCTTCACCGATGTGAAAGTGCCCAAAGCCAATGTGGTGGGCAAGGTCGGCGAAGGCTGGACGGTGGCGAAATATCTCATGCAATTCGAGCGCGGCGGCCATGCCTATGCGCCCGGCCTGACGACACGGCTCAACCGCATCCGCAAAATCGCAAGCACGGAAATGCTGGGCGACGGCGGGCGGCTGATTGATGATGCGGAATTTGCGGCGAAGATTGCCGAAGCCAATGTGCAAATCTCGGCGCTGGAATTTACCGAGCATCGCATCATGTCGGCGCTGAGCCACGGGGACGCACCGGGCGCAGAAAGCTCCTTGCTCAAAACACGCGGCACGGAAATATCGCAGCGACTGACGGAACTCGGCATCGAAGCCGTCGGCGCTTATGCCGCGCCGTTTCAACCGCATGCGACACGGCCCGGCGGACCGGTGCCGAATGTGCCCAAGCCCACGGGCAATGAAACGCCGGTGGGACCGAAACATGCGCTGCCGGTGCTGGCGAAATATCTCAACGACCGCGCGGGCTCGATATATGCGGGCACGAATGAAGTGCAGCGGAACATCATGGCGAAGGCTGTGCTGGGGCTTTAGAGGAATTTAAAGAAGGATCGTCATGGCCTTATTAGCCCTCTACCTCTGGGAGAGGGTTGGGTGAGGGTCTTTCTTCCGGCGGCCCCACTAATGCAAACAACAAAGTCCCTCACCCTCCGCTCACTCCCAACGGGAGAGGGCATAAGGGCCTTTGCACACCACACCACGCCCTGCTACCAATCGCGCATTGAAATTTCCCGACCGGAGTTCCCGATGCAGTTCGACCAGCTTCTCCATGCCCGCAAATCCGTGCGCGTGTTCAAACCCGATCCCGTACCGCTCGCGCTCGTGGAAGAATTGCTGACACTCGCCAGCCGTGCGCCGTCCGGCACCAATATTCAGCCGTGGAAAGTGCATGTGGTGGCAGGCGAAGTCCGCGCGCGGCTGGAAGCCGAAGTGCTGGCCCATCGCGAGACGAACCCTGCCGACGCGGCGGCGGAGTTTCCGCGCATGTCGAAGCGCAAGGAGCCTTACACAACGCGGATGCGGACGCTGGGCAAGGAAATGTATTCGCTGCTGGAAATTCCCAAAGGCGATCAGGCCGCGAACTGGGCGCAATGGGGCCGCAACTATAAATTCTTCGATGCGCCGGTCGGGCTGATCTTCACCATCGACAAAGACCTCGACGCGATGAGCTTTCTCGATATCGGCATGTTCATGCAGACCTTCATGCTGGCCGCCAAGACACGCGGGCTGGACACATGCGCCCAAGGCGCGTGGAATAATTTCTGGTCGGTGACGCGGCGCGTGCTCGATGTGTCGGAGGATGAATATATCATCGTCGGCATGTCACTCGGCTATGCGGACGAGACAGCGGCGGTGAATACACTGGTCGCCGAACGTGAACCTGTGTCGAGCTTTGCAACGTTTCACGGGTTTTAAAATTTAAGGGTGTGGCGCGAAGGGGCTTTTGGGTCCCGGTGGCTTGAAGCCCTGAAGCACCGTCTCATTGAGCTGTGATTCCATGGACGGCGCTGTGGCACCCGGCACTTCCACACCCATGACAAAGACCGCAGGACCAGAAGGCCCGACAAACAGCGGCACGGGGTCGGCCATGCCGCCTGCGATACCGGCTGTTGTCACAGTGCCGCCGACATCAATGAGTGTTGACCCTGCCGCAGCGGCGGCCTCATCGGCGCGTACGGCAAACGGTGCCAGTGACGCGAGCGCGAGAACAACAGTGAAAATGCGGGTTTTGCGGGTCATCACAGAAATATAGACCTCGCGCGAGACCGTTCAAGACACAGGCCCCGCATGTTCAGCCCTGTGCCTTGCCAAATGATCGCGCGGGCTTACTCTGCTGCCAAACAAATCAAGCAACGACGAGGGACATAACATGGCTGAATATCCACGCCCCCTCCCCGTGCCGACACCCGAGACACAAGTGTTTTGGGATGGTTGCGCCAGCGGAGAACTGCGCCTGCAGAAATGCGATGCCTGCGCGCATACCTATTTTCCGCCGCGCGCATTTTGCCCCGCCTGTTCGGGCCGCAAGGTGACGACGTTCAAAGCGTCCGGCAAGGCGACGCTTTATTCCTATGTCATCAACCACCGCCCGCGCCCTGACTTCGGCACCGAGCCGCATTCCATCGCCGTGGTGACGCTGGCTGAAGGCCCGCGCATGATGACCAATATCATCGACTGCCCGCAGACGCCCGAGGCGCTGCAACTCGACATGGCGCTGGAAGTGACTTTCGAGAAAGCCAGCGAGACGATCAGCCTGCCCAAATTCCGTCCGGCCAAAGGATAATCCCATGAAACAGAAATCAGTGGCCGTTGTCGGTGCAGCCGAGACAACAAACATGGGCAAGATCCCGGATCAATCCGTGATCGGACTACATGCGGACGCGGCGCTGAACGCCATGCGCGACGCGGGCCTGACGGCGAAAGACATTGACGGCGTGGCGACTGCGGGCGAAAGCCCTGTGGAGCTGGCTCATTATCTCGGCATCACACCGACATGGGCCGATGGCACCAGCGTCGGCGGGTGCTCCTTCATGCTGCATGTCCGCCATGCGGCAGCCGCCATCAACGAGGGCCTGTGCAACACGGTGCTGATCACCCACGCCGAAAGCGGACGCTCGCGCGTCGGCGCCCGCAAATTCGGGCGTGATCCGGCAAGCCAGATGGGCCAGTTTGAAGTGCCCTTCGGTGTCACTTCGCCGCCCACCATGTTCACCATCCCCGTGCTGCGCTACATGAAGGAAATGGGCGTGACGGAGGAAGACCTTGCGATGGTCGCAGTCATCCAGCGCGAATGGGCGGCAAAGAACCCGCGTGCCTCGTTCAAAGACCCGATCACGGTGGACGATGTGCTGAACTCGTCGATGATCGCCTGGCCCTTCCGCAAACTCATGTGCTGCCTCGTCACCGACGGCGGCGGCGCGCTGATCCTGACGAGCGCCGAACGCGCGAAAGACTTTCCGCAGAAGCCAGTTTACATCCTCGGCACAGGCGAAAGCGTTGAGACGCCGATGGTGAGCCAGATGGAAGATTTCACAACATCGAAAGCCTTCCGCGTGTCCGGCAAGAAAGCCTTTGAAGAAGCGGGCATCAAACACGATGACGTTGACCATCTGATGATCTATGACGCCTTCGCGCATCTGCCGCTGTTCGGGCTCGAAGATCTGGGCTTTGTGAAACGCGGCGAGGCGGCTGCCTTCATCCGCGAACGCAATACGGCCATCGGCGGCAAGTTGCCCCTGAACACCAATGGCGGCGGGCTGTCCTATATGCATTCGGGCATGTATGGCATGTATGCGCTGCAGGAAAGCATCCGCCAGATGCGCGGCATTGCACCGGCACAGGTGCCCGGCGCGAAAATCTCCATCGCGCATGGTGTCGGCGGCATGTTCGCGGCATCCGGCACGATTATCTTTTCGAACGAGAAGCCGTAACCAAAAAGAAGAGGCCGAAAATGAACCTTGCCAAGCCCCGCATCGACATCGGCCTCTTCACCAACAATCACGAACCGATGCTCGCCTTCTATCAAAACGAGGTGGGCCTTCCCTTCGATCACGCGCTGCCGCTCGGCAAGGGGCAGATGCAGCATCGCCATGATCTTGCGGGATCGGTGCTGAAGATCAACGCAAGCCGCACACCCTTCGAGGAGACGCCCGCCACCGGCTACCGCGAAATCCTGATCGCGCGTGACGGGCTGCTCGGGCCGAAGTCGATGCAGGACCCAGACGGCAATAAAGTGACACTGGTGCCGCGCGGATTGTTCGGCATTGAGCAGATCGGCATCCGGCTGAAAGTGCGCGACGTCAATGCGCACCGGCGTTTCTATGCGCTGAGCCTCGGCCTGCCCGATGTACCCGAGGAAGGCGGCGACAGTTTTTATTGCGGTGAGAGCGTCATCATGGTCGAGCATGGCGGCGATGCGCCCGACGATGCATCGCTGAACGGCACAGGTCTGCGCTACATCACGGTGCAGGTGTTTGATTCAGATATGGAATACGAGGGCATTTTGAAGCGCGGGGGCGGCGAAGGCTATCCGCCGCGCACATTGGGCGAGGTTGCCCGCTTCGGCTTTGTCCGCGACCCGGACGGCAACTGGATTGAAATATCGCAGCGGTTCTCGCTGGTCGGCAAACCGAAATAGGTTCACCGACCAGCGATCACAACACTGTCAGCGCGTCGTGATACGACGGCGCAATTCGTCCGGTACAAACATTGAGTCTCTCAACTCATCGGCATTGAAGTTGATACCAACTTCCTCGTTCTTGAGGTTCTGCACGACATAGCGGCCTTCCACGAGATCATAGACCACGTCGGACGCGTTGAAGCAGGTCGGTACGTCATAATAAGTGATGATCTGGGCTTCCTGCACACGCCACAAGCCGCCGCGCGCATCATAAAGCTCACCACCCACCATATTGCCGCCATCCTCATCGAAATAGGCAACACGACGGCTGTAGACATGACGTTCGGTCGGCTTCAGCACAGCTTCAACCGACCAGACGCGGTGTTTTTCATAGCGCACCAGATCCTGATTGATATGGCCGGGCTGGATGATGTCTTTATATTTGAGCGTGGGCGACGAAAGCTTGTAGGAATTATACGCGACAAGACGTTCTTCCTTGCCGAGCACGGTCCAGTTGTAATGATCCAGAGGTCCGCTGAAGACGTCGAAACTATCGGCGGTGGACATGGCGTCTGAATAAATCTGCGGATTGTCGTAATTGACCGCGCTGGTGCGCTGCACGCGTGGCGCAGAAGTCGCATTGCCGGTCGTGTATTGCCACGAACGCCGCTCACCTAGTTTCGGATCAACGGTTTCGTGCACCAACAACAACTGGCCAGCACGACGCGCAGGCGCGAGCGTTTCCTGAATGTAGCGCACCGACACATTCTCGAGCGCCTTGAACGACCTGTTGTCGGGTGAGGCATAATCGAAAATGGCCTCGTCCTTGACGATGACCGGCGTGAACGAGCCCGTGCGCGTCGGGGCGGCAGACGCAAAGGTGCGCGCCATCTTGTAACCGCGATAACGCAGATTATGGTTCCAGGCGATTTCATAGGCGTCAAACGGCAGCGGATAGGGAATACCCATCAGGATGCCGGAAAGACTGTCGCCACCACCGCCGAGCGCAGCGGTCTTGGCGTTTTCCTTAGTCGCATCGTAAACAGCCTGCGGCAAGGCGCAGGTGCGGCGCGACTGATAGACATTGAGCTTATAATCGGGATAGGCCGCCATCATGGCTTTCTGGCCCGGTGTCAGCAGGTCGCCATGTTGGGCAGCATTGCCTTTGTTCACGGTGTAAAGCACAGGATCGGAGGCGAAGGGGTCCGGATAATAGCCGTCGCCCTTGAAGCCGATACCGTCCGGTGCCGACGTCAAACCGCCGGTCCATGCCGGAATTGAGCCGTCGGCGTTACCCGCCTTTTCCGCGCCCATTGGCGTTAAATCCTGCCCCAAACGCGCAATTTGCGCCTCCGGCACCCCCGCCCATGCCGCCGTCAGGCCAGCAATGGACGCAAACACTCCCCCTGCCGCAACCGCGACAATCAACCTCGAAACACGCACCCGAGCTCCCCCCAAACAAAATTGATTAACTCCCTTTACTAAGTCTGGCCCATCCTTCCGCAAAGGGCTAGCCTTTGTGAAAATAAAACAGGGGTCTGGAAAACGTAACGTTTGCAGACCGGGGGACCTGATCCGGGGGGATGTTGCGTGCGGGCCGTTGAATTTATTGTCTTCAAGGCAAGACTGCTGATCCTTGTCTTGCTGGCCGCCTTTACGGCGGTGATGGGCTATTACGCCCTCCAGCTCAAGATGGAAGCCGGCTTTTTAAAGCAGGTGCCCACCAACCATGAATATGTCCAGACCTTCCTGAAATATCAGGACGAGGTGCCCGGCGCGAACCTGATCCTGGTCGCGGTGAAAGCCCGCGACGGCACGATCTGGAACCCCGCCTTCCTCAAGCGTCTGAGCGAAGTGGCCGAAGAAGTGACATTTCTTCCCGGCGTGCGCCGCACGACTGTGCACTCGCTCTGGTCCACCACCACACGCGTGACGGAAAACACCGAGGAAGGCATCAACTCCTATCCCGTGGTGCCGCGCAATGTGACGGCCAATTCGCTGACGCAGGAAGACGCGGACGTGATCCGCGACCGTGCGCTCAACGGCGGCCACAAGGGCTATCTTATTTCCAACGACCAGACGGCGGCACTGATCATCGCCGAGTTGCAGGAAATCGACCCTGTGTCGCGCGAAAAGCTCGATTATCTCGATCTTGCCGCGCGGCTGGAAAAACAGGTCCGCGAAAAATTTGAAGACGACAAGACGCAAATCGAAATCGTCGGCTTTGCAAAATTCATCGGCGATATTGCTGACGGCGCAAGCTCGGTCTTTATTTTCTTCGTGCTGGCCTTCGTGCTGACGACCCTTGCGGTCTATGTCTTTGTCCGCTCGGTGCAGTTGACGTTCCTTGCTGTCTTCTGCTCGCTCGTTTCCGTCGTCTGGCAATTCGGCCTGCTACATCTGATGGACCGCAGCCTTGATCCGCTGGCTGTCCTCGTGCCTTTCCTCGTCTATGCCATAGGCGTGAGCCACGGTGTGCAGCAGATCAACATGATCGCCACAGGCGTGAGCGGCGGACAGACACATTATGAAGCGGCACGCTCGACCTTCAGCCGCTTGCTGTTGCCGGGTTCGCTCGCGCTCATCACCGATCTTGTGGGCTTTGCGACGCTCTATCTCATTCCGATTGAAGTCATTCAGGACCTCGCCATCATGGCGTCGCTCGGCGTGGCACTGAAGATTGTCACCAATCTCATCATGCTGCCGCTGATCGCCTCTTATCTGCGTTTCGATCCGGGCTTTTCTGCACGCTATCTCAACTGGAAGCGGACACCGGAAAGCGTCATGCGTTTTGTCGGCCGCGTCGCGCGGCCGCGCAATGCGAGCATCGTGCTCATCATATTCGTCTGCCTGCTGGGCCTTGCCGCACAGGAAACCCGCCAGCGCCATATCGGTGATCTGACACCTGGCTTTTCCGAACTCTGGCCGGATGCACGCTACAACACCGACATTGCCGACATTGTGGAACGCTTCTCCATCTCGGCCGACGCGCTGATCGTCGTCGTTGAAACACCGCCGGACGCCTGCATCGATTATAAAACGATGCTGCTTGTTGATCGCTTCTCCTGGGCAATGCGCAATGTGGACGGCGTGAACTCGGTGCGCTCGCTGCCCAAATCAGTGCGCGACACCGCCGCCATTTGGCGCGAGGGCAATCTCAAATGGGTGGGCCTGCCGCATTCGCAGACCGAACTCATCCAGATGACCTCGCCTTTCGATCCAAGCTCGGGCCTGCTGAACGAGACCTGTACGGTGCTCCCTGTTGTCATCTATATGAACGACCACAAGGCCGCTTCCATTGAGACAGTGATTGCGGCGGTGAAAGAATTTGCCGCCACCGATCCGCAGGCGGTTGCCCGCGACGATGTCAATTTCCGTCTCGCCATGGGCGGTATCGGCATTATGGCCGCGACCAATGATGTGATCGAAGCCAATGAACTACCGATGTTGTTCTGGGTTTATTTCGCGATCATCGTGCTGGTCTGGCTCGCCTATCGTGACTGGCGCGCCATCGTCTGCTGCTGCATGCCGCTGCTGCTGGCGACCTTCCTCGGCTATTGGTTCATGACCGCGCTCGAAATCGGCCTCAAGGTCTCCACCCTGCCCGTGCTGGTGCTCGCCACCGGCATCGGCGTCGATTATGCCTTCTATATCTACAGCCGCTTGCAGGTGCTTCTGGATGAAGGCATGGCGATGGCGGATGCCTATGTGCTGGCCTTGCAGCAAATCGGTGTGGCGGTTGTCTTCACCGGTCTCACCCTGTCGGTCGGCGTCTCGTCCTGGGCCTTCTCCGGCCTCAAGCTGCAGGCAGATATGGGGCTGCTGCTGTCTTTCATGTTCCTCGTCAACATGATCGCGGCCATTGTCTTCCTGCCCGCCTTTGCGGTCATTCTTGATCGAATATTTCCGCGTAAGGCTTCCATCGGCTAGACTGAGTTCCCATATGGCATTCAGAAAAAACTGAATCCAACGCCCTAGGGGGACACGTCATGCTCAAGGTCTATCACGCACCCAACACACGCTCGCTCCGTGTTCTCTGGCTGCTGGAGGAACTGGGCGCGTCTTATGAACGCGCAACGGTAGAATTCACGCCTGCCTATCTGCAATCGCCGGAACATCTGGCGCTGCATCCGCTGGGCAAACTGCCGGCGGTGGATGATGACGGGCTGATCCTGAACGAGTCCGGCGCCATTGTTCAATATATCCTCGCCAAACACGCAGGCAGCCATTTGGAGCCGAAGCTCGGCACGCCCGTCTATGGCAAATACCTGCAATGGCTGCATTTTGCCGAAGCGACAGTTATGCCGCCCGTATCGCAGGTCGTGCAGCACTCGTTCCTCAAGCCCAAGGAAGAACGCATTCCGGCTGTGGTGGACGACGCCAAGGCAACGCTCGCAAAACTGTTTGCCCTGATGGAGCGCGAATTGAAGGGCAAGACCTTCATCTGCGGTGATGACTTCACCGCCGCCGACATCATGCTGGGTTACGATCTCAACCTGTGCAAACTGATCCAGATTTCCTTTGCGGATTATCCCAACGTCACGGCTTACTTCGACTGCCTGACAGAACGCCCCGCCTTTAAAAAAGCCGTGGGCTGAGAAACACCATGACCGCCATTGCCATTCATCCGATTTCAGGTGCGCTGGGCGCGGAAATTTCCGGCGTTGATCTGTCGCGCGAATTGAGCAACGGCGAATTTGACGCCGTGCATCAGGCCTTTCTCGATCATCAGGTGATTTTCTTTCGTGATCAGCACCTGAGCCACGATCAGCACAAGGCTTTTGCACGGCGCTTCGGCACACTCAACATCCATCCTTACGTGAAGGGCATGGACGCGCATCCCGAGATCATGCAGATCATCAAGGAGCCCGATGACCGTGTGAATTTCGGCGGCGGCTGGCATTCCGATATGTCGTTTCTCGAAGAACCGGCATTGGGCTCATTGCTCTATGCCAAGCAGGTGCCGCCCTATGGCGGGGATACGCTGTGGGCCAACCAATACCTCGCCTATGAGACGCTGTCGGACGGCATGAAGGAAATGCTCGGACGCCTCAAAGCCGTGCACACAGCCAAGGGCGAGTATAGCGAGCGCGGCCATTCCGCCCAGAAGCGCGGTGCGATGGACGTGAAAACAGCGGGCGATGATGTGCCCTCATACGAACAACCCGTCGTGCGCACGCATCCCGAAACAGGGCGCAAGGCGCTTTATGTAAACCCCGCTTTCACGGAAAAATTCGTCGGCATGACGCGGCGCGAAAGCCTGCCGCTGCTCAATTATCTCTTCGATCATTGCACGCAGGAAGGCTTTACCTGCCGCTTCCGCTGGTCAGTGAACACGCTCGCTTTTTGGGATAATCGCTGCACGCAGCATTTTGCGCTCAATGATTATCACGGCCACCGCCGCCATATGGAACGCGTAACTGTGAACGGCGATAAGCCTTTCTGACGGGTTTTAGAGATAAACCGCATAATCTTTCCTTTAAATCCGGCCCCGGCCCGTGCATCATCGCGCCCGTAAACTTTGGGAGTGGCGTGTGATGATCCGTGTACAGGTTTGTGGTGTTTTGTTATCGGCTGCCTTGGCCCTGACTGTGGGCCTGCCCGCGCCTCAGGCGCATGCCGAAGCCGCAGGACTGCCGGCCACGTCCGCGCCTGCCGACCGCGGGACCGCCATCGCCATCGAAAACGACAAACGCGACAAAGGCTGGGGCGATGCCCGCGCCGACATGAAGATGGTGCTGACCAACGCGTCCGGCGAAACAAGCGAGCGCAGCTTGCGCTTTATGATGCTGGAAAACCCCGAAGCAAATGACGGCAACTGGAGCCTGATGACCTTCGACCGTCCGCGCGACATTGAAGGCACGGCGCTGCTGACCTATGCCCACCACAACGAAGCCGACGACCAGTGGCTCTATCTGCCTGCGGTGAAACGCGTGAAGCGCATTTCATCGTCAAACAAAGCGGGGGCTTTCGTCGGCAGCGAATTCGCCTTCGAAGATTTCTCAACGCAGCAGATGAGCAAGTTCGAATATATGTGGCTCCGCGACGAACCATGCGGCACGCTGCAATGCCATGTGGTGGAGCGCAAACCGCTCTACGAAGCATCGGGCTATACGCGCGAACTCGCATGGATCGACACCACCGATTATCAGTTTCGCAAAATCGATTATTACGACCGCAAGGACGCGCTGCTGAAAACGCTGACGCTCGACAATTATACTTTGTACGAAAATAAATTCTGGCGGCCGCTTGAGCTGACCATGACGAACCATGAGAGCGGCAAGGCGACGAAATTGATCTGGACGGCCTATGCCTTCCGCACCGGCCTCACGAAAGATGATTTCTCCACCGCGAGCCTGGAGCGTGCGCGTTGAGCCATAAGCCCATATGGGCGCTGGCCGCGATCTTCATGGCGGCACCGGCTTATGCCCCCGCCTATGCAGATGATCTGGGTTTGCGCGGCACGATCACGCCGGAAATCCGGCTCTTTCCGCAAGATCCAAGCGGCGCGAAACAAACAAACAGCGATCTGTCTGTTTCCGCCGAAGTGACTGCCAAATATTTTTTCGGTGCGGGCGGCAATCAATCCATCATCGTGACGCCTTTCGGTCGGCTCGATCAACGCGACCACAACCGCACGCATTGGGACCTGCGCGAGGCGCGCTACGGGATCGTGGCGGGCGCTTGGGAATTGCGCGTCGGCTTCGACAAAGTCTTCTGGGGCGTGACCGAAGCGGTCCACCTTGTCGATGTCATCAATCAGGCCGACCTCCTCGAAGACCCGATCAAACAGGAGGTGCGCCTCGGCCAGCCGATGGTGCGGCTGCGCACGACGCAAAGTTTCGGCACGTTTGATTTTTTCCTGCTGCCCTATTTCCGCGAGCGCACTTACCCCAGCATTGACGGGCGACCCGCGACCGATATTCCTGTGGCGGGCGACCTCGCCACATATGAGAGCAGCCGCAAAGCGCGCCATGTGGATGCCGCCGTGCGCTACTCAAACAATTTCGGCGACATTGATCTGGGGCTTTCCTATTTTCAGGGCACGGGGCGCGACCCGATCCTCGCCCCCGCGCTCGACGCAAGCGGCTCGCTGGTGCTGGCGCCCTTCTATGCGCAGATCAAACAAAGTTCGTTCGATGTGCAGGCCACCAAAGGCGCATGGCTCTTCAAGGCGGAAGGCTATTGGCGCGACGAACTGGACCAGCAATATGAAGCGGCGACCGGCGGCATTGAATATACGTTTTACGGGATCGCGGGCACGGAAAGCGACTTAGGCGTCGTCGCCGAATATGCGCTCGACAGCCGCGGCATGGTTGCCCGCGCGCCTTATCAGAACGACGGCTTTCTCGCCTTGCGCTGGACCGCCAATGACGCGGCCTCGACAAGCCTGCTCGCAGGCATGGTGGTGGACGCCAGCACCGGCGCCCGCGGCTTCCGCTTCAAGGGTGAACGGCGGCTCGACGAGGATTATCACCTCTCGGTCGAAGCCTATGCCTTCGGCGATGTGCCGCAGAGTGACCCCGTCTACAGCGTTGCAGACGATGACTATTTGCAGATCCGTCTCGCGCGCTACTTCTGAGACTTAATGCGCGGTGGCTGTCGCTGCGGCCGCTTCCGCGCGCCGCTGCTGCCAGAGCTTCACCAATAGATAGACCGTCGGCACGACAAAGAGCGTGAGCAATGTGCCGAAGCTCATGCCGCCGACAATGACCCAGCCAATGGCCTTGCGGCTTTCGGCACCCGCCCCTGAACTCAGAGCAAGAGGTGCTGCACCCAGCACCATCGCACCTGTCGTCATCAGGATCGGACGCAGGCGCAGACCGGCGGCTTCAATGACCGCTTCCAGAACACTGCGGCCCTGATCGCGCAACTGATTGGAAAACTCCACTATCAAAATGCCGTGCTTCGTGATGAGGCCGACAAGCGTGATGAGACCGACCTGACTATAGATGTTCATCGTCGTATTGGTGATGACCATCATGGCAAGTGCACCGGCAATCGACAGCGGCACACTGATCATGATGATGAACGGGTCGAGGAAACTTTCAAACTGAGCCGCCAGCACCAGATAAATGAAGACCAGCGCCAGAACAAAGGTGGCCGCCAAAGTACCCGATGATTTGACGAATTCGCGCATGCCGCCATCCACATCGGTTCTAACTGTGACGGGCAAAATTTCCTTTGCCGTCTTCTCCATGAATTTCAACGCCTCACCCATCGAATACCCCGTCGCGAGATTGGAGGTGATGGTGGCCGAGCGGAACTGGTTGAAGTGATTAAGCGAATCCGGTGCGACGGTTTCCTTCACCGTCACAAGGTTCGACAATTGCACCATCTTGCCCGAAGCCGAACGCACATAGATGTCAGAAATGTCGTTCGGTGTGCGCCGGTCATCGTCGCCCACCTGAATGATCGCGTCGAACTGTTTGCCCTTTTGCTCAAACCGCGTCGCCTTGCGCCCGCCAAGGAAAGTCTCGAGCGTGCGGCCAACGGTGGCCACATCAATACCCGCGTCGATCACCTTGTCGCGGTTGACCTGAATGTCGATCTGCGGCTTGTCGAGATGAAGGTCGGTGTCGGGAAAGACAAAGCCCTGATTTTTTCGCACCTTGTCCATCATGCGCTCGACGTAATGCTCAAGATCATCGTAAGTGCCGGACGTCTGGATGACGAACTGGACAGGCTGCGAGCGCGAGCTTTGACCAAGCGATGGCGGATTGATCGCAAAAGCGAGAATGCCGGGAATATCTTTCAACTCACCGTTCACGCCCTCAACGATCTCTTTTTGCGTGCGTCCCCGATCACCCCAAGGCTGGAGAAGCGAGAAGGAAATGAGATTGGTGATCTGCGGGAAGCCGGAGACAACGAGATAACCTTGCACTTCCGGCACCTTGGAAATCACGCCCTCGACCTCACGCGCATAACGCTGCGTGAACTGCAGCGTCGCCCCTTCTGGCGCACGACCGGCGATCATCAGGAAACCACGATCTTCAAGCGGCGCAAGCTCCTGATTGAGCACAAAGAACAGGCCGACGCAGGACAGCGCCACACAACCCGCCGCGATGAGCACGGCACGCGATTTCTGCAACACATCGCTCAGCGTGCGCTTGTAAGCAGCATCCAACTGATCAAGCTTCTCACCGAGCACACGCTCGAACGTGCCGGACGACGCCTTGTGTCGCAACAGGCGCGAGCAAAGCATGGGCGTGAGCGTCAGCGCCATGAAGCCTGACACGAGCACGGCGGAGGCGAGCGTCAACGCAAATTCGAGAAAGAGTTTGCCTGTGCGGCCCGTAGCAAAAGCCACCGGCGCGTAAACCGCCACCAGCGTCAGCGTCATGGAAATCACGGCAAAGGTAATTTCCTTGGACCCTTTGATCGCACCTTCGATGGGCGTCATGCCGTTTTCGATATGACGGTAAATATTTTCAAGCACAACAATGGCGTCATCCACCACCATGCCGATGGCAAGCACCATCGACAACAAGGTCAACGTGTTGATGCTGAAGCCAAACGCAAACATAAGACCGAAAGTGCCGATGAGCGACACAGGGATCGTGACCACCGGAATAAACGAGGCACGCAAGGTCCTCAAAAAGAAGAAAATGACGAGCACGACGAGCACAGTGGCCTCGGCGATTGTCTCGTAAACCGACTTGATGGATTCCTCGATGAAGACCGAACTGTCAAAGCCCACGTAAGAACTCATGCCGGCGGGCAGATTGGGCGCCATCTCGTCGAGCGTGGCGCGCACGGCCTTGGAAACTTCAAGCGGATTGGCGGTCGCCTGTTTGACGATACCGATAGAGATAGAAGGCACACCATTATAGGTCGCACCGCGACGCACATCAGCCGCCGCTATCTCGATCTTGGCGACATCGCGCAAACGCACCTGATAATCGCCCGACTGTTTGACGACAATTTGGCCGAACTCTTCGGGCGTGGAGAGCGCCGTCTTGGCCAGCACTGTGAATTCACGATCCTTGCTTTCAATACGGCCTGAGGGAATTTCGGCGTTCTGCTGACGTACCGCGTTTTCAATGTCTTGCGCGGTCAGCTCGTATGCGGCAAGCCTTGCGCGGTCGAGCCAGATTCGCATCGAATAAAGACGCTCGCCAAAAATGAGAACCTGCGCGACACCCGGCTGGTTCTGCATCTGGTTTTTGACAACGCGGTCGAGGTAGTCGGTGATGTCGAGTTCGGACATGCGGTCCGACATAAAGGCGATGAACATGATCGGCTGAGCATCAGCCTCGACCTTAGCGATGATCGGCTCGTCAATCTCGTCCGGCAACAAGCCGCGCACGCGACCAACACGGTCACGGATGTCACTGGCGGCGACATTGGGATCTGTTTCGAGCGTGAAGCGCGCAGTGACCTGCGACTGTTCAGGACGACTGGCCGACGACAGCACTTCGATGCCTTCAATGCCGGCAATGGATTCTTCAAGCGGCTGCGTGACTTCGCGCTCGATAACGGAAGCACTGGCACCGCGATAATTCGTGGTGATGGTAACGACCGGCTCATCAATGGTGGGATATTCGCGCACCGTCAGACGTTCATAGGAAACCGCACCGACAAGAACGAGGATGAGCGCGACGACTGTGGCAAAGACAGGACGACGAATGAAGAGTTCTGAAATATGCATGAATACCGCCCTCAGCCTTTATGTGCTGAAGCAGCATCGTCGCTTGCAGGAACATCAGTGGCGGCTGGTTTTTCTTCACGCAGGAACACCTGATCGTCGGGACGGACTTTGAGCTGCCCCGCCGTCACAATCCGCTCACCCGCGTTGACACCCGAGCGCACTTCAATCTCGCCAGCCAGACGCTCGCCGATCTCGATGGGACGCAATTCTGCGTGAAGCCCCGCCTCGCCTTTATCGACAACCACAAAGACCGCCTTCTCGCCGGTCTTTTGCGGCACAAGCGCGCTTTCAGGCAGAACCACCGAATGGCGCGTGGCCGTGACGATGTTTACGCGACCGAAAATGCCCGGACGCAGCTTGCCGCTTTCATTGGTCAGCGCGGCACGCACGCTGATGGCGCGGCCCGAAACGTCGATGACGGGATCAATGGCGGTGATGGCCCCCTGGAATGTTTCACCGGGCAGCGCGTCAAACGTCACACTGACGATCTGGTCTTTGGAAATTTCAGTGAGATAGGTTTCCGACACACGGAAGTCGATACGCAGGTGGTCCACATCAGCAAGCGTCGCAATGGGATCGCCAGCCTTGAGATATTGGCCAAGGCTCACCTGACGCAGGCCGATGAGGCCGGCAAAAGGCGCAACAATATTGGCCTTGTCGAAATCAGCATTGGCGGCGGCGAGATCGGCCTCGGCGGAACGAAGGTCGTTGAGCGCTTCGTCAAGAGCGCGCTCGGTGCCGGAACCCTGTTTGCGCAACCGCTGGGCGCGGTCAAAATTGGCGCGCGTCAAGGTTACACGTGCTTGAGCCTGCATCTGATGAGCTTTGAGAGAACCTGAATCGATTGACACAATCATGTCGCCCTGTGCGAGGCGCTGGCCATCGACAAAATCAATGCTGGTGACAATGCCATTAATCTCGGAACTGACAACAATTGACTGGTCGCCATCCAGCGTGCCGAGCGCAGAAATTTCAACCTGCACGTCGCGTTTTGCAGCCAGAACGGATTCGATTACCGGCGGCGGCGGCGGGCCCATGTCGTGGCCGCCAACAAGGCGCCATACGACGAGCCCGAGAAATGCCACGCCAGCCACCGCACCCACACCAATCGCGGTGTTCTTGTTCAATTTCGCCATTCAATCCCGTGACAACAGCTTTCGCCGCGCCAATCCCTTTAACGCTACGTCATTATTCATCTGTGTTCGGCAAGTGCAGCGCGAATTTGCCCGACTTCCGCCCTGTCCCCAATGAAATAAGTGAGTTTCGCTTACAGTAAAATGGCAATTTGAATGCAATCCGGAATAGAGGTGCCATAAAGCGACGCAAGGGCACGCTGCGGCCTTCGCGTTCACTTTGGCCTCACGACTTCCATGCTAGACAAAATCGATCCGCCCGAAAGTCAGCCTGAAAGAGTACCGCGTGTCCGCACAAACCCTTCTCCATATCCTGACCAATTTTGGTGATCAGGGCCTGATCCTGCCATTTGTCCTGTCGGTCGGCGCGATGCTCTGGTTCAGTCAGGCCCGGCGCGAGGCAATCATCTGGATTTTTGCGACCGGGGCGGCACTGGCCACAATGCTGCTGCTGAAACTCATGTTCCTGCCCTGCGGACATCTGCTGCCACAATGGCACCTGCGCAGCCCGAGCGGCCATGCGGCTTCGGCCTTTATCGCTTATGGCGGTTTTGCCGTGCTGGAAGCAAAATTGCGGACAGCACGATGGCAGCGCGTGGCCATTCTCGGCGCGGGTTTCCTCTTTGCCTGCATGATCGCCGGATCGCGGCTTGCACTGCATGTTCACTCCCTGCCGGAAGTCCTGCTCGGCAGCCTCGTCGGGCTGGGAACACCCCTAATTCTATTGTGGAAAATCCGCCCGCAATTCCGCCGCACGCTGGCGCGACCCTTGCTGCTCGCGCCACTGGTGCCGCTTGCTCTGCTGATCGCGCTGCGCGGCGAGACATTGCATGTCGAAGGACATATCGCGGCCATTGCCGTGCGCTTGGCAGCAGCGCTCGGCATCTGCGCCTGAGATCGGGATTTAGAAAAATCGCGCTTTACGAAAAGGCGGGGAAGTCCGGCAATGGTGGGCGTGGCCGGGATTGAACCGACGACCCCCTCGATGTCAACGAGGTGCTCTCCCGCTGAGCTACACGCCCATTGCCATGCGGTGGCCGGAAACGCGTCTCCGGCTTGAGACGGACCGTATAACGGGGATGCGGGGTAAAGACAAGGCAGAAGAACAGTGGCTGACCGGCTCATTTGCGAGCGGGCGGATCAGCAGCACCAGGGCTGCGTCAGGCAGCCATCAGACGTTCGACTTCGGCCACCAAATCACGCAGATGGAAGGGCTTGGAAAGCACCTTGGCATCCTTGGGGGTTTCGGTTTCCGGGTTGAGCGCCACAGCGGCAAAACCGGTGATGAACATAATCTTGAGGGTCGGGTCGAGTTCGGCAGCACGACGCGCCAGTTCAATCCCGTCCATTTCCGGCATGACAATATCGGTCAGCAGAATGTCGAAAATATCGTCTTTGAGTTTGCTGTGGGCATCATGGCCGTTGCCGAAGGATTCGACATCATGACCGGCATTCTGGAGCGCTTTGGCCAGAAAGCGGCGCATGGAATCATCGTCTTCGGCTAGTAAAATGCGCGCCATAGGCTCCGCCCGTCTCTGAAAGTCCACCTTATCCCTGCTCGCAGCGAGCGCCCCGGGATACCCGCTGCCAATCTAGTTTTAATTGGTAAAGGGGCTGTGAACGCGGGTTGTGTCTGCCCGACTATGACACTGTGGCGCGCGCGCACCAAGGAGACCGGTTTTCCTGTTTCATCCAAAACACCCCCTGTCGCACCCTGCCCTATGCCATGCTACGCTTTCGCAAAGGTCGGTCGTCAAACGGCCTGATCTTGTCGTCGCCCTGATCTTGTCGTCGCATATTGCGGCATTCGCGCGGAATCCCAGCCCCCATGGACCTTCTTTCACGCCCCGGATCCAAGACTGCGAGTGATCAGATGCCCGCCGACGAGGCCGCCCTCTATGCGCGCCCCGTCTCGGTACAACGGCCTTTGCGCGCCAAACTGCCTTTTGTCTTTTCATCGCCCCACAGCGGCCGCACCTATCCCTCCTCTTTCGTCAAAGGCTCCAACCTCGACCCCGTGACGCTGCGCCGGTCGGAAGACTGCTTTGTGGAAGAGATTTTCGCGGGCGTCGTGGCGCTGGGCGCACCGCTCATTCACGCGCATTTCCCCCGCGCCTATCTGGACGCCAACCGCGAGCCCTATGAGCTTGATCCGGCCATGTTCGCCGATCCGCTGCCGCCGCATGTCAACACACGCTCGCTGCGCGTGGCCGGCGGGCTTGGCACCATCGCGCGCGTTGTCGCCGACGCCACCGAAATTTACCGCGAGCCGCTGGCCTATGCCGAAGCAGAACGCCGGATACGCCTGCTCTATATGCCTTTTCACGATGCTTTGCGCAGCCTCCTTGAAGATGCGCACAAGCAATTTGGCGGCGCACTGCTGATCGATTGCCACTCCATGCCCTCGGTCGGCGGACCCGGCGATGATGACATCGGCGCGGACCGTCCCGACATCGTGCTGGGCGATCGCTATGGCACCGCCTGCGCGAGCGAGATCACCGAGGAAGCCGAACGCATTCTGAAACGTCTGGGCTACAGCACCACGCGCAACAACCCCTACGCGGGCGGTTTCAACACCGAGCATTACGGACGACCGAACCGCGGGTTGCACGCGCTGCAAATCGAGATCAACCGCGGGCTCTATATGGACGAGGTTCGCCTACAGCGGGGACCGGGCCTGAAACGGCTGCGCGCCGACATGACGAGCTTTGCCGCCGAGATGGGCAAACTCGACATTGTGAGCCTGACAGGCGCGACACGCGGTGCGGCCTTCTGAAGCCCGAAGCCAACAAATCAGCCGTTTAAGTGCCTTTTAGGCAAAAAGAGGGGCTCATCTTCTTAGGCGAAAGCGGGGGCCTTTTTGCCTTTCAGGCAAAAAAAGGGGCCCCGGAAAAACCGGGGCCCAAGTTTAGGGAGGAAACGCCCAAGAAGGGCTGCTGCATCAGGAGTAAACTCAACTAATGCCGCAATGCAAAATATACATTGCAGCGCACAAAAAACAAGAGAAATTCAAAAGTATTTTTTGCCTAAATAACAGGCAGAATTCATCTAAACGCCCAAAATATAACGGGTATCAGCCATCGGCAAAACCGAGTGCGCCGCAGCGAAAACGGCGCCCATATCCGGAATGCCCGCCAGCGCACTGCCCAAACCCTCAGCAAACCTTCCTTAAGACCCTATGAGCCAGAATGGGCCGGACCGTCCGCAAGGACAGATCTCGGTATTTTCGGGTTTGAGTATTTATGGGGCTTCCAGCGACACGCGCGACAAACAACAGGGCCGGAGCCGGAAAGCTCCTGACGCTGGTGGCAAGCCTGTGCCTGATCGCACCTGCGGTCTTCGCTTCAACCACGGACAGCAAGACAAGCACGCCTGAAGTGCCCGCCGCCAAAGTCGCCATGGCCGAGACACCGCTGTCGGTCTGGTCTTTCTGCGAACGCGCAACAGTGGCCACAGAAATGGCGCAGCGCCTGCCGCGCGCAATTCTCTTTTCCGTCGCCATGGTGGAATCCGGACGTTACAACAAGGCAACAAAGAAAACGCGGCCCTGGCCCTGGACGATCAATGCCGAAGGCCAATCCTTTTATTTCAAAACAAAACGCGAAGCCGTTGCCGCTGCACGCCAATTGATGAAAGACGGTGTGCGCAGCTTTGACGTTGGCTGCATGCAGATCAACATGCGCTATCACCCCAATGCCTTCACCGATCTTGAAGCCGCGTTTGATCCGATCATCAATGTCGCTTACAGCGCCGAATTTTTGAAACGCTTGCACAGCAAGTCAAATTCCTGGCCCGAAGCAATCGCCGCTTATCACTCGCAAACGAAAACACGCAGCCAGCCCTATTTCGCCCGCGTCATCGACGTGTGGACCGATCAGCATGAGCGTATTTCCGAACTCGCCCATGTGCTGCGCGAACAAGCCAAGGCGCAGGTCGCACTGCAATTACGCCACACACAGGAAGATCCGATTTACATCGCGCCTGTTGAGGCAGCGCCCGCCGTTGTGACGCCCGTCGTCGCCATGGTGCGTCCCGCCCCGAAGGTGCTCGGCACAGATTATGTAAGCCAGGTGCGTGAAGCATCCGGCGGCAACGTCGGATTGCGCTTGTCGATTGCCGATGGTGAATTCTCGACCGGCAATAATATGAGCGCACAGATCGCACCGCACGTGATCCCTTCGAGACCCGCCGTGCGCGGCACCGCGACACTGGTCGCAGACGCTTCCCCCACACTCTGATCCTTCCCGATACGTGTCATCAAAGCGTCATGCAACTGTCATGACAGCTTGATCAACCGGTCCCTATATGGCGACAGGAAGATCAGGTGCACCTTTTTCCGGTGACATCGAAAGAAGGGTGATGAAGGCCTGATCCGTAGACGCCAGATTCGTAATTGAATGAACGTTGAGGATATGACCGCAGTCGACAATTCGCAGAGTTACTTCGATCCCTCCCTGTTGCCGGTTTTAACAGACGACAACCTGCCCCCTCTGATGCCGCAAGATACACGCGTGCCCGGCAAGCGCGACAAGGGACGGTTTCTCACCCGCCGCCCGAACCTCGACCAGCGCCTCACCGGCCCGCGCTCTAAACACCGCACACAGCACCGCACGCTTTTCCTCTCCGACATCCATCTCGGCACACCGGGCTGCAAAGCCGAACTGCTGCTCGACTTCCTGCGCAACAATGATGCTGAAACTATCTATCTCGTCGGCGACATCATCGACGGCTGGCGGTTGAAACGCTCGTGGTACTGGTCCGCCGCCCACAATGCGGTGGTGCAGGAACTGCTGCGCAAGGCGCGCAAAGGCGCCACCGTCATCTATGTCCCCGGCAATCACGACGAAGCCTTGCGCGACTACACCGGCCTCAACTTCGGCGGTGTCGATGTGATCAACGAGACGATCCACGAAACAGCCGACGGGCGGCGCTTCCTCGTCATTCACGGTGACCAGTTCGATGGTGTCGTCAAATATGCCAAATGGCTCGCCCATCTCGGCGACCGCGCCTATGAGCTGGCGCTTCTGATGAACAACTGGCTGCACGATATCCGCCGCGCCTTCGGCCTGAGCTACTGGTCGCTGTCATCATGGCTCAAGCACAAAGTCAAAAACGCGGTCGAGTTCATATCAAGCTATGAAGTCGCGCTCGCCCGTGAAGCCCGCGAGCGCGGCGTTGACGGCGTTATCTGCGGGCACATCCACCACGCCGAAATGCGTGAGATCGACGGTGTGCTCTACTGCAACGACGGCGACTGGGTGGAAAGCTGCACGGCACTCGCCGAAGACAAATCCGGCCGGCTCACCATCATCGAATGGCGACACTTCTCGTGGGAGCAGGCCGGTTATATCGCGCCCGCCGAAATGGAAGCCGATGACGCCCCCGATCTAGTACCCGCTTACATGAATGCGCTGAGCGCGGCATGAAGTTTCGCCGCAGAGCCAGCGCTGATACGGCCATCGGCAGCTCGGAACAAAGATTGCGCATTGTCATTGTGTCGGACGCCGCCGAACCGCAGGTGAACGGCGTCGTGCGCACACTGGGTGAACTCAAATCGCAATTGATGAGCCTCGGGCATGAGGTGGTGTCGGTGACGCCTGATCTTTTCGTCACCGTGCCGATGCCCACCTACAAAGAAATCCGCCTCGCGCTTTTCCCCGGCCGCCGCATGGCACGCATCATCAAAGCGACGGACCCGCATGCGATCCACATTGCCACCGAAGGGCCGCTGGGCCTCGCCGCGCGGCGCTATTGCCTGCGCCACAAAGTTCCCTTCTCGACATCGTTCCATACGCGCTTTGGCGAGTATCTTTATGCGCGCACCGGCTTTCCGCTCAAATGGTCCTATGCCTTCCTGCGCTGGTTCCACAACCGCGCTTCGACCATCATGGTCGCCACCGCCTCATTGCAGCGCGAGTTGCGCGAGCGCGGGTTCGGCAATCCCTCGATCTGGTCGCGCGGTGTGGACACGGAATTATTCCGCCCCCGCCCCGACCTGCAAGGCCCGCATCCGCTGGGACTTGCACGTCCCGTCTATCTCTATGTCGGACGTGTCGCTGTTGAAAAAAACATCGAAGCCTTTCTCGATGCGGATTTGCCGGGCAGCAAGATCGTCGTGGGCGAAGGCCCGCGCCTTGACCATCTCCGCAACACCTATCCCGACACGCTTTTTACCGGCGCATTATTCGGCGAGGCACTGGCCGAAGCCTATGCCGCTGCCGACTGCTTCGTCTTTCCAAGCCGCACCGACACATTCGGCCTTGTGCTCATCGAAGCACTGGCCACGGGCACGCCTGTCGCCGCCTATCCGGTGCAGGGACCTCTTGATGTCATCGGCGACCATCCGGCAGGAGCACTCGACGAAGACATCGAAGTCGCAGCCCGCCGCGCACTGACCATTCCCCGCGAGACGGCCCGCGCCTTTGCCCTGACCTTTTCCTGGGAAGCCTGCACCAGGCAGTTCATTGCCAATCTGGCGCTGGAGGACCGGCCGGAGGCAGCAACGCCGACGACAGTCGTAAGCGGCCCCGCGCGAGCGCTGAGCGACGATGTGACGCTGCCCCGACGCGCGTTAAGACAAAATCTGCCCGCTTGAGGCCGATCCCTGTGGCCAAAACGTCAACATTAACCCTTTGCGGGGCTTCATAAGGCCATTTGACGGGTCTACAGGCTCCATCAGACGAAGGCAGCGCTTGTAGCAAACCCTTTTCCCGATATATAAGGCGCGCAGATTGGCCGCTTTTGCGCGTGATTTCCCGTGCTGCAGGCCCACATGACCCCGGCGGAAAATATGGCACTTCGTAATATCGCGATCATCGCTCACGTTGACCATGGGAAAACGACCCTGGTTGACCAACTCCTGAAGCAGTCAGGCACGTTCCGAGAGAACCAGCAGGTTCAGGAACGCGTCATGGACTCCAATGATCTGGAGCGAGAACGCGGCATCACCATTCTTGCCAAGCCGACAAGCGTTGACTGGGTGGACGGCGACGGCGTGCACACACGCATCAACATCATCGACACACCCGGCCATGCCGACTTCGGCGGCGAAGTCGAACGCATCCTCTCGATGGTCGATGGCGTCGTGCTGCTGGTTGACGCCGCTGAAGGCCCGATGCCCCAGACGAAATTCGTGACGTCGAAAGCTCTCGCCCTTGGCCTGCGCCCCATCGTGCTCATCAACAAGGTTGACCGTCCAGACGGTCGCCCCGACGAAGTGCATATCGAAGTCTTCGATCTCTTCGCAGCCCTGGGCGCGACAGACGAACAGCTCGATTTCCCGGTTATCTACGCCGCCGCCCGTCAGGGTTGGGCATGCGAAGACCTGAACGCACCCGACGCCAAAGACAACGGCTTGAAGGTTCTGTTCAACAAGGTCGTCTCATACTTTGAAGAACCCACAGCCTTGAACGACGGCTCGCAGGACGAACCTTTCGCCATGCTCGTCACGACCATCGAAAACGACCCTTATCTCGGCCGTATTCTGACCGGCAAGATCGAAAAGGGCATCGCGCGCGCCAATACCTCTGTGCAGGTTCTGCGCAAGGGTGACGGCGTGGTCGAAAAAGGCCGCATGAGCAAAGTGCTGGCCTATCGCGGCATCCAGCGCGTCCCCGTTGACGAAGCCCTGGCAGGCGACATCGTTGCCATCGCCGGTCTGACGCTCGGCACCGTTGCCGACACGATCTGCGACGCCTCGGTCACTGAACCATTGAAGGCCCTGCCGATCGATCCGCCGACACTCTCGATCACCGTTTCGATCAATGACAGCCCGCTGGCCGGCCGCGAAGGCTCCAAAGTTCAGTCGCGCGTCATCCGTGACCGCCTGATGCGCGAAGCTGAAAGCAATGTCGCCATCCGCGTGTCGGACAGCGAACAGGGCGACGCCTTCGACGTGGCCGGTCGTGGCGAATTGCAGCTCGGCGTGCTTATCGAAACCATGCGCCGCGACGGCTTTGAACTCGGCATCTCGCGCCCGCGCGTGCTCTTCACCGAAGACGAAAACGGCAAACGCCTTGAGCCCATTGAAGAAGCCACCATCGACGTGGACGATGAATACTCCGGCGTCGTTATCGAAAAGATGGCCGCCCGCAAAGGCGAAATGGTCGATATGCGCCCGACAGGTGCCGGCAAGACGCGCATCATCTTCCATTGCCCGTCACGCGGCCTGATCGGCTATCACGGCGAATTCCTGACCGACACGCGCGGCACAGGCGTCATGAACCGTATCTTCAAGGCTTACGAACCCTTCCGTGGCGAAATCGAAGGTCGCCGCAATGGCGTGCTGATTTCGACAGCCGACGGCGACGCGGTGCCCTACGGTCTGTGGTACATCGAAGAACGCGGCACGCTGTTCATCAACCCCGGCGAAAAAGTCTACAAGGGCATGATCATCGGCGAAAATGCCCGCCCTGATGACCTTGAAGTGAACCCGCTGCGCGCCAAGCAGCTGACGAACATTCGTACCACGTCGAAAGACGAAGCCGTGCGCCTGACGCCGCCGCGCCCGCTGACGCTGGAACAGGCCATTGCCTACATCGGACCCGATGAACTCGTCGAAGTGACGCCCAAGTCGATCCGCCTGCGCAAGCGGTATCTCGATCCGAACGATCGTAAGAAATACGCCCGCGCACTCGCCGGCTAACACTTACGAAACCGACTTTTGGAAATGGCCGCGTCTGACGCGGCCATTTCTCGTTTCAGATGGTTGTGTCGTTCATCGCCCGATGCCACTCTCAATAAAAGCATTGAGGGAGAACAACATGCCGTGGGATGAAAAGTGGCTCGGTCTGGTGACCGAGGAAATCATCGAGCCTGATCTGCCGATCATTGATCCGCACCACCATCTATGGGACTTCCCCGGCTCGCGCTACATGCTCGACGAACTCGACGCTGACACAGACAGCGGCCACAACATCCGCGCCACCGTCTTTGTTGAATGCACCTCCATGTACCGCGCTGACGGGCCGGAACATCTGAAACCCGTGGGCGAAACCGAATTTGTGAACGGTATCGCCGCGCAATCGGCAAGCGGCCTTTATGGCGAGATGCGGGCCTGCAAGGGCATCGTCGGTTTTGCCGACCTCGCACTTGGTGCCGCCGTGGAAGAAGTGCTGGAAGCCCATATCATCGCCGCACCCGACCGCTTTCGCGGTATCCGCCACGCCAATGCCTTTGACGATAGCGACGACATCCGCCCGAGCCACACCAACCCGCCCAAGGGCCTTTTCGGCCACGCCAACTTCCGTGAGGGATTTGCCAAGCTCGCCAATTACGGCCTGAGCTTCGATGTCTGGACCTTTCATCACCAGATCCACGAGACGACAGCACTGGCACGTGCCTTTCCGGAAACAACATTCATCCTCGACCATTTCGGCGGCCCGCTGGGCGTCGGCCCGCATGAGGGCAAACGCGCTGAAATTTTTGCACAATGGATGAAGGACATTGTCGATCTGTCGGAATGCGAAAATGTGGTCGCGAAAATCGGCGGCGTCAACATGGCCGTCAACGGCTTTGACTGGCACAAGCGCGCGCTTCCGCCGACATCGGATGAGCTGGTGGCCGCGACGGGCGACTATTACCTGCACACGATTGACGCCTTCGGACCGGACCGCTGCATGTTTGAAAGCAACTTCCCCGTGGACAAGCAATCCTGCTCCTATGCTGTCCTGTGGAACGCTTTCAAGAAGATCGCGCACGGCTTCAACGCCGAGGAAAAAGCCGCCATGTTCCACGATGTCGCCCAACGGGTTTACCGGCTGGACTAGGGCGCGCGCCACAGCCATGATGCGCGCCTTCACACAAGCGAGAGTGCCATGCTGAGCCCTGCCGAAATCGACGACCTGACCGCCTTTGCCCACAGACTGGCGGACGCTGCAGCAGAGGTGACGCTGCCGCATTTCCGCTCGGGCATTGCGGTCGATAATAAACGCGGCGATTTCAAATTCGACCCGGTGACAGCGGCGGACCGCGACGCAGAAGCCGCCATCCGCGCGCTCATCAACGCGGAATATCCAAGTCACGGCATCTATGGCGAGGAACATGGCCGCGAAAAGGGCTCAAGCGAGAACTATTGGGTGATCGACCCTATCGACGGCACGCGCTCGTTCATTGCCGGCGTGCCGCTCTGGGGCACGCTGATTGCGCTCAACGATGGCACAAAGCCCGTTGTCGGCATGATGGACCAGCCCTATATCGGCGAACGCTTCATCGGTCGTCCGGGCGGCTCGGAGCTCGTGACCCGCTTTGGCCGCAGCACGCTCAAAACAAGCGCCTGCACGACGCTTGAGGATGCCATTCTCGGCAATACCGATCCGGCTATGTTCCGCATCGACGCAGAGAAAGCGGCTTTCCGCGAAGTCAGCCAGAAAATCAAACTCCGTCGCTTCGGCGGTGATTGCTATTTCTATGCGCTGCTGGCGGCGGGCACGATTGATCTCGTGATCGAATCCTCGCTCCAGCCCTATGACATTCAGGCCATGATCCCGATCATTGAAAACGCGGGCGGCGTGGTCACGAGCTGGACAGGGGCCGACCCGCAGATGGGCGGCAATGTCGTGGCCGCCGCGACACCGGAGCTGCACGCCGCTGCACTCGCCATTTTGAAACCTGCCACCTAGCGCGGGTTCGGGCGCAAATGGCGGTCGATGAACTTGTCGAACGCGGCCCAGAATTTTATCCGCACCTCGTCGGTTTCGATCAGCACTTCGTGGTTCGAGCCTTCAATCAGCGACAACTCGCCTTGTTCAACATTGGCGGCGGCGGCGACCAGCGCGTCACGGTCGATCAGTCGGTCAGCACCGGCCACCACAATCAGCACCGGTGTTTTTATGGCGGTCAGATAGTCCGTCTGCATCACTTTTCGGATAGAGCGGAAACTTGCGGCAAGCCAGCCATATGTCGCGCTGCCAAGGCCGATTTTAGGTTCGGCGGCGATCTGCAACTGGTGCAGCGCATAGCGCGCGCGGTCATGCGTCAGAATATTGTGTTCGAAGGGCACGACATCATTGGCGGCGGACGAGCCACCCGGCACATAGCGACCGGCAAAGCCCGAGCGATTGCCGGCAGCGGCGACAAGCCCCAGCATACCGGACACAAAAGGACTGCCGAGACGCAGGCCCAGCATCGGCGCGCTGAGCGCCACGGCGGCAAACATATCAGGATGGTCGTGCATCGCGCGCATCAGCACATTGCCGCCCATCGAATGGGCAAGGCCGATCCACGGACGCGGCATGGTGGGTGCGACATCGCGCATGAAGGTCGCAAAATCCTGATCAAATTCGGCGTAGTCCACGACATGGCCTTTGCGCGGATCGGCCAACGCTCTGTCGGACAGGCCCTGCCCGCGCCAATCAACCGTGGCCACAGCAAAACCGCGCTCTAAAAGTTCACCCGCAACTTCAAAATATTTTTCGGCAAACTCCGTGCGCCCGCCGAACATGAACACCGTACCGCGCACCGAACCGGCATCACGGGGCCATGTCATAGCGCGGAGCCTTGTGCCGTCTTCAGTGTGCAACCAAAACGCCTGTCCGCCCGCCGGCATGGGGACCGAGGCGACATCTACCCAAGGTGCTGGCTCGAAATCCGCGATCAACGGCCACCCGCATTGCCGGAGGCGCGCAAGAGCGGGCTGAGACGCACAGCAATAGCAACATCGCCGGAAATGCGCATGTGCCCCTGCCGGAAGGCGAGACCCTGATCCATTTCCCCGTTCAGAAGTTTGAGATGCAGCACGGGATCGATCTCCACCGTGCAATCAGCCGCCTCGTCGCGGTTGTGAACGACATGGGGCAACTTACGCCCGTCGATGAAGACGACGCCTGTGGCGGGATAGACAAATTTGAGCCGCGCGCCCAAGGCTCGATCCGCGGGCAGGCTTGTTGTGAGAAATGCCGTGATGCCTGTGAGGGCCGACTGTGCTTCCCGCGTGTTGGTCATGTCCATGAACTCCCTGCCCCATTTCACCACCTTGCGCGCGGCCACTCAATGCTTTTGCCTGATGTTACCTTTTTTGGCGACAGAGCGAATATCCTCTAGGCTTCCAGGACAACAGAGGCACGAAACGGGATCAGGACGGGCGGAGATGAGCTGGAGCAAGGAAGCCGACGAAATCAAACGCCGCCACACGCTGGCGCTGCAGCAGGGCGGTGCGGATTCGGTTCGCCGCCAGCACGAAAAAGGCCGCCTCACCATCCGCGAACGCATCGACCGACTGAGCGACGAAGGCAGCTTCCGCGAACTCGGACAAGGGGCCGGCGTTCCGCATTTTGACGACGATGGCAATCTCGTCGATTTCGAACCCGGCAACTATGTGCTGGGCTTTGCCACGCTCGGCGGTCGCCGCATTGCAGTGGGCGGCGAGGATTTCACGCTCAAGGGTGGCTCGCCCAACCCCGCCGGATTGCGCAAAAGCGTCTATGCCGAGGATCTCGCGCTCCAATATAAAGTGCCGCTGGTGCGGCTCCACGAAGGCGGGGGCGGTAGCGTGGCGGGCGCGAGCGGCAAGAAAGCGGCGCGTCCATTGGGCGACCCAGTCTTCTCGACACCGCGGTTTCTCTCCGTCGCACAAATTCTAGGCGAGGTGCCAGTGGCAACAGGTGCCATGGGGCCTGTTGCAGGCTTACCTGCCGCGCGGCTTGTGGCCTCGCATTTCTCCGTCATGGTCGATACCGCGCAAGTGCTGATTGCCGGGCCCAAAGTGGTGGAACGCGCGCTCGGCGAACAACTGACGAAAGAAGAACTCGGCGGCGCCGACGTCCACGCCAAAAGCGGCGTCATCGACAATGTGGCGACAAGCGAAGACGACGCGCTGGCGCAGATCGCGCGTTTTCTCTCCTACGTTCCCGACAATGTGTGGCAATTGCCACGGGACGCGGAAGCGACCGACGACCGCAACCGCAAGGATGAAGCGCTGCTCTCGATCGTGCCCAAAGACCGGCGCAAACCGTTTCAGATGCGCAAGATCATCAAAGCGGTGATGGACGAAGGCACGTTCTTCGAGATGACCAAGAAATTCGGCCCCTCACTCATCACGGGACTGGCACGCCTCAACGGCAGGAGCGTCGGAGTCATCGCCAATGACTGCATGTTTTACGCAGGTGCGATGACGGCAGACGCGGCGCAAAAGCTTCGCCGCTTTGTCGATTTCTGCAACACGTTCCACCTGCCCGTGATCTCGCTCGTTGACGAGCCGGGCTTTATGATCGGTTCGGCGTCGGAAAAATCCGCAACCATCCGGCATGGCACAGCCGCCATCGCCGCCGTCATGCAGAGCCGCGTGCCCTGGGCCTCCGTCATCGTCCACAAAGTTTTTGGCGTGGCGGGCGCAGCGCATTTCGGCCCCGGCGGATTCGTGCTGTCATGGCCGAGTGCTGCAACAGGTGCATTGCCCGTCGAAGGCGGCGTCGCCATCGCCTTTGCCCGCGAAATCGCCGCCAGCCCCGACCCGGACGCCTTGCGCAAAGAGCTTGAAGAAAAACTCGCAAGCGGCCAGTCGCCTTTTCCACGCGCGGAAGGCTTTTCCGTGCATGAACTCATCGACCCGCGCGAGACGCGACCGCGGCTCTGCGATTGGCTCGACTGGATCGAACCGCGCCGCGGCATCACCCTCGGCCCTTACACCACAACCATGCGGCCCTGACCCATGCCCCTGCGCCAGACAAATGCCTTGAGCGAAAACCCCAACGGCTTGCCAATGCGCGTTGCAGGGCGATACACACGCGTGATCGGGGCGAGCATCGCCCGCGCCTGGGAAAATGTGCGCGACTGGGAACATCTGCCCTGGCTCCACGCCGATAGTTTCTCCGACTGCCGACTGGACGAAGAAGGCGATTGGGGTTGGCGGGCCGTGACGAAAGGTGCGGGCACTGCCGCTGCACAGGAAACCGTGATTGAGCTGGCGATTGACGCTGCCGCCTCGCGCTATGTGTCACGCACGCTCGAAGGCAGCTTGCCGGGCGTTGAAATCTGGACGCGGCTGACGAAGCTCGACACACATGAGACACGCGTGGAGGTGGAATTCCATCTGCCGCATCTGACCGAGGCGCAAGCCGACAAGGCCGGTGCCGGTCTCGTGCGGCTTTACACCAAACTCTGGGACGAGGACGAGGCGATGATGATCGCGCGTCAGAAGGCGCTGGATGCGCGCGCAACATCGAGAAACCCCGCACCCGTGGCGCTCGGAACCGCCCGCGACCTCAGCGCTTCGCTGCCGCGCTTGGTCGAAAGCGATGCAGGACCGATCCGCCTGATCAAACTGGGTGACGAGATGCGCGCCTACCCTGCCCGTTGCCCGCATCTGAAAGGCCCGCTGCAATTTGCCGAGCCCGATGCGGCAGGTTGCGTCACCTGCCCGTGGCACGGCTATCGCTTCGACGTGACGAGCGGTCTGTCGGCTGACGGGAGGGGACTATCGCTGGGCGTGATGCCGAAAATCAGCATCGACGAACAGCAAGAGGCATGGCTCGTCTGGCCGCAATAAAAAGGCCCCGCCGGAGCGGGGCCTTTTCCATTTAGATGTCTCGCATTAGCGAGTCTGAGCATTCAGGATCGCGCCCGTGAAGGCATTGATGAGCAGCGTCACGGCACGGCCACGATCATCACGGGCATCGGCCTGATAATAGTCATCGTAAGCAACGACATTGTCGAAGCGCGAAAACTTCTTCTGTTCAAGTGCCGGACGGAACGAGTCGAAGTCACGATACTCGGCGCGGGCATAGGACGGGCCATTGTAGGAGTTCGTAGCTTTCTGTGAGAGCACACGACCGTTCATAGCATGCACTCGCAGCATCACCGGCTGGCCGCGACGGTTGAGGCCACGCACCTGATAGACGCCGCGCTGATCCTTGAGGCTCACGAGATCAAAGTTCTGGAAGCCTTTGTCACGCAGGCCCGCAAGCAGCTGATTAATAGGCATGCCTTTGGGGTCATACTTAGGACGGTACTTCGATGTCTTCACATTGCTGATTGTGCCGTCATAGGCATCCGCCCGTGCCTCAACGATGAAGCCGCGCGCTGTCACGCCTTCAAAATTGTAGAACTTGCCGTTCTTAGCGAGATTGATGTCGGTGACCGTGGCACCGGTGCGGTTTTCAAGCTGACGCACAACCTGACCGAGCGGCATGATGTGGCCGCGTTGCACGCGGTACTGGCTGTAGTCGTTGCCCTGACGGACCTGTGTCTTGGTGACTGTAACCGACAGCGACGCACCGGGCTTGTTGGGCTGGCCCTGGTGGCCATAGGGCTGGGCTTGAACGGCGAGCGGTGTGAAAGCGACGAGCGCGGTGCCGAGACCGGCAATGGCGAGAAACGACTTCATGTGAGTCTCCTGAAAAAATGTGGACCGGAGATCGATCCTTGATGCTGATATTGATGCCCGCCGCCTGAACTCACACTGGACGTACTATTCATAATTCGTTCATAGCGACATTTTTTGAAAAAACTTAATCGGGGTATTAAAAGACCCCGCCGAAGCGGGGTCCTAAATTTCTTGTCATTGGGTCGGCTTAACGACCGATCGAGAGAATAACGCCGGTATAGGCGTTGATGTTCAGATAAACGAGGCGACCACGATGGTCATGGGCGCGCACGCGATAATAGTCATCGTAATAAACCGGGCGGCCAAAGCCGTAATAACGCTGGCGTTCAAGGCCCGGACGCCAATGACTGAACTCGTGACGCCTCATATGGCGATAGGCACGACGGTCCTGACGATCATGTCGATTGGCATGGCGGTCAGCATGGCGATCATTGTGGCGATAGACGTCACGTTCATAGTGTCCACCGCGCGGGCCGGTGCGTTCAACGTGACGATAGCTGTCGGCCTGTGCCGCAATCGGTGTGGCAATGGCCAGTGCGGCGGCGATGCCTGCCAGAGCAAGAAAATTCTTCATGTTAGCCTCCATCGGAATTGTTGAGGACGCACCCCAGACACACAACAATGGGCACTTGGTCCTGAACCGTGGATGGCACCGGTGTTCATCTGGCGTTCAGAAAGAGGTCATTTTGTGGCCACTCCCGCAACGACCTAGCCGCCGAGAAAAAGCCTGCCGACCTGCGGATTTTCGAGCAAATCCTTGCCGCGCGCGGCAAGCGCCACGCGGCCTGCGACCATTACATAACCAATATCGGCAAATTCGAGCCCGCGTTTGGCATTCTGTTCGACCATAACGATGGTCTTGCCGTGCGAGTCGCGCAGGTCAGCGAGAATCTCAAACACCATGTCGATCATGCGCGGCTCAAGCCCGATGGACGGTTCGTCCACTAGAAGCACATCGGGGTCCATGATCAGCGCGCGGCTGATTTCGAGCAAGCGCCGCTCGCCGCCCGACAAAACGCCTGCCCGTTCGCGGCGGCGTTTGGCAAGACGATCATATTGCGCCAGCACTTTTTCGGTGGCTGCCCGCGTCGCGCGACGGTCGTTGAGCAGATAGCCACCCATCAACAAATTTTCCTCAACCGTCATGTCAGGGAAAATGGAATTGTCCTGAAGAATGTAAGCAATCTTCGCGTGGCGCAGCTTATCGCTGGGGCTGAGGCCCGTCACATCGCGCGCGCCCGCAACCACCTTGCCGCTCGTGATGTTGGTGAACCCGAAAATCGAATGGAGCACAGTCGATTTACCCGCGCCATTGGGACCGACAATGCAAAGGCTTTGACCTGCCCCCACGGCAAGATCGACACCATGGAGAATTTCCATCGCGCCATAGCCCGCGTGCAGGCCCTGAAGGTCAAGAAGCGGTGCCCCGCCCGCCAGCGCGACAATCTCGTCGCGCGACACCTGTACCCCGAGCGCCTCGGCTTCGCGCGCCACATCACCCACCGACATCGCGGGCGCGATGCCGCCTTCGCCATATCCGGCGGCGCGGGAGGGTGCGTCGGGCTTCTTGTCTTCACCCATCATTGCGCTCCCAGATAAGCATCGAGAACACGCGGATCATTGCGCACCTCGTCGGGCGTGCCCGATGCCAGCACGCGGCCATGCGCAAGACAGGTGATGTGCTCAGCCAAATTCATGATGACGCGCATATTATGCTCGATCACAAGCAGCGTCACGCCGAGTTCCTTATTGGCGCGTTGCAGCCGGTCGATGAGCCCGTTGATGAGCGTGGGGTTGATACCCGCCGTCGGCTCGTCAAGCAGCAGCAGTTTTGGTTCGCTCATCAACGCCATGGCAAATTCGAGAAGCTTCTGCTGACCGAAGCTCAGGCGACCGCCATATTCAAACCGCTTCTCGTGAAGCCCGACAAAACTCAACAGGTCTTCCGCCCGTGTCTGTGCGCCGCGCGCCTTCAGCCGCAACAACGACATGACATTGCCCTGCGACGCACGCGACGAGATTTGCATATTCTCCATGCAGGTCATCTCGCCATAGATGCGCGTTTGCTGATAGGTCCGCGCGAGGCCCTGCCGCACAATCGGTCCGACGCGAAGATGCGAGATCGACGCGCCGTTAAAAATAACGTCGCCGCCGTCCACGGGATAAGCACCCGTGATCGCACCGAATAAAGTCGTCTTGCCCGAACCATTAGGTCCGATGAGACCGGCGATTTCGCCTTCGCGCACCTGCAGCGACACAGCATCATTGGCGACAACGCCGCCATAGCGTTTGGTCACGTCGCGCACATCGAGTAACAGCGTCATGCCGCACCTCCCGCCCGCGCACGACGACGGTCGGCGAGCCAACCCATGATGCCTTGCGGAAAAAAGAGGACGATAAGGACGATGAGCACCCCGAGTGCCACACGCTGCCAGCCAAGGAGATAAGTCCAGAAGAGTTCTTTGGTGATGTGAAAGACAATCGCGCCGATGACCGGGCCCCAGAGCGTGCCCTTGCCACCGAGGATTGCCATCAGCACCATCCAGACGCCAAAGGTCGCGCCCGAAAAAGCCACGTCACGCGGGTCAATGAAGCCGAGCATATTGCCCGCGACACCACCGGCAAGGCCGAGGAACACAGCCGAAATCGCCCAAGCGACGGTTTTGATAGCGGTGGTGTGCAGACCCATAGCCTCGGCCTTGTCCTCATCATCGCGGATCGCATTCATGGCGAGGCCAAAGCGCGTGCCATAGAGCCAGCGCAATGTGAGGAAGCAGACCGCTGCAATGGCCAGCATCACGAAGTAGAAAAACAATTCGCGCGACCCAAGCTCGCCGGGAAAAAGCGGCAGCGACATGCCGGACCCCGCGCCGATGTAATCCCAACCCGCCGCAAGCTCACCCGCCGCAATGCCGAGACCAAGTGTGGCAATCGCAAAATAATGACCACGAATGCCAAGCAGCGCCGCGCCAAATACAAGAGCTGCAACAAGCGCCAACAAAGCGGAAAGCAAAAGACCGAGCGTCAGCGCATCAAAATACGGCAAGCCGCTGTCGCGTTGCATGACGGCGGTGGCATAGCAGCCGATGCCGAAGAAGATGACATTGCCGAAAGAATTGTAGCCAAGCTGGCCGCCCAGCACGTCCCATGTCTGGGCGAAGACAACCATGAGCCAGAGAAACGCAAGCTGCGTGACAAGCCCCGGCATGATGAAAGGGGCGGCAAGCGAGACAAGCCCGAGGACGACGAGAACCAGCCACTCGGGCGTCTTGCGTAAACGGTCGAGAACGGGATCAATCATGACAGATATGTCCTGCGCCGCGCCGCGCGCCAGTTGCGCCAGACAAGGATCAGCACCATCAGCGTGAAGACAAAGGCGATCTGGTATTCCGCGCCGAGTACAAAGCCCGCGACATTTTCAAGGGCACCCAGCGACAGGCCTGCGACCACGACACCACCGACATTGCCGAGGCCCGCGACCACCACGATCATAAATGAGCGCACCGTATAAGGCAGGCCGATATAGGGATGGATGGTCCATGCCATGACGGCAAGGCTGCCCGCCGCGCCACACAGTGCGCCGTTGAGACCATAGGTCATGGCATAAACGCGGTCGGTGTTGATGCCGAGAATATGCGCCGCACGCGGGTTTTGTGCCGTGGCGCGGATCGCCTGCCCCAGACGTGCATGACGCAGGAATAGCCACAGCACACCGCCCGACACCATCGCCAGCACAAAGGCGATGACCTTGATCCAGGCAACCGTCACCGCCCCGTCGAGCATATAGAACGAGCCGAGGCCCGTATCAAAGCTGCGTACATCGGAGCCGAAAATGGTGTTGGTCAACTGTTGAATGACAATCGACAGGCCGAAGGTCGCAAGGATCGAAATGAAGAGGTCCTTGTCCACCACACGAAAAATGACCGTGTAGTAAAGCCCCCAGCCGATGGCGAACATCGCAAGTGCCGAGACCGGGAGCGCGGCGTAAGCGGGCACACCATGCGACAGCGCCGCATAGGCGATGTAGCCGCCGAGCACGACCAATTCGCCCTGCACGATATTGACGATGTTGAGCACGCCCCAGACGAGCGACATGCCGTAAGCCGCGAGCGCGAAAATCGCACCGGCGAGCAATCCGTTCAACACAACGTCGAGAGCGAAATTGGGATTTTGAACCAGAAGAAGAAAATTATCGACCACGCCGTGCCTTACCTTTTGTCCCCGAACTCATCTTTTATCCCAAGTGGGGATCGGCGCGCGCAATTTCGCTTCGGCCCATTTTTCGGGGTACACGACCACATATTTACCGTCTTGCACCTGAAAGAGAATGGTCGGCTTGCCTGCGTTCTTGCCGGTCTCGTCGATGCGCACGGGGCCATAAAAACTTTGTATGTCTGTGGTCGCCAACGCATCACGCACCGCCTTGGGGTCGAGCGTGCCCGCACGGGTAAAGGCGTCGGCAAAGACCTGCACGGCAGCGCTTGATTCCGCCGCCTGATAAGGCGCGGTCTCATTGTAGGTTTTTTCGTAAAGCGCCGCATAGTCGCTGGCAGAACCGAAGAGATCATCCGAATATGAAAGCGACGGCGCCCATTGCGCGGCACACAGAACATATTCAGCACTCTTGCCGAGCGTTTCGGCAATGCGCGCACTGTCGCAATGGGTCATGGCAACCATGGGCACATTGACACGCTGGTCGGCCATTTGCCGCACGGCGGTGGCGGCACCCTTTTCATGACCCGACACAATGAGGAGATCGGGTTTCAGCAATTTCACTTTGGTGAGCGTCGCCGACATATCATTGAGGTCCGGCGGCAATTTGTCGTCGATGACAATCTTCATGCCGAAGCGCTTGGCATCCGCCGTCACACCAGCGCGCACATCCTGCGAGAAGGGATCGTTCTCAAACGCCATTGCGACTTTGAGCTTGGACGGATCGGCTGAACGGGCGGCGGCGACTTCAACTGCACCTTTAAGATATTGATCCGTCGTCGTCAGCACAGCGAAGAGATATTTATATCCCTTTTGAAAAAGCGACACGGCTGCGCCGTTGGCCTCGACCATCGGTACGCCATATTTTTCGGTGACGGGGGCCATGGCTTCGGTGAGGCCCGAGGAATAAGGCCCGAGCAGGAATTTGACGCCGTCCTGCTGGATCAGACGTTCGGCAAGCTGGGCACCGCGCGCGGGCGTTGATTCATCATCGTAATAGACGACTTCAAGCTTGTAGGTCTTGTCGCCGACCTTAACGCCGCCGCGCTCATTGATGCGCGCGACCGCGAGGTCATAACCGTTGCGGGTGTAAACGCCGTTCGAGGAATATTTGCCGCTGAGCGAAACAGCCGCGCCCAAACGAATGCTCACGGCCTCGTCGGCAGAGGCGGAAACCGCCCAGCCCACACACACCGCGAAGGCCAGAAGCCCCAATTTTTTCATAACCACGTTCCCCGTATGCGACATCAAAACCCGCTCCCACCGGTCTTGACGCCCGCCGCGCCGCTTCCCATCTCTCCTTCACGGACGCCGCACCAGGCGGGTCCGTTCAAGGCACAAAGCATCTGCCGGCCAAATGGCGGCAATCCAGCTTTGGTCCTTGTTTATACCATTGCTTTGGCTTCCCAAGGTCCGAAATGGCCGGGGAACATAAAAAAGGATGACAAGACCATGCGTGCATTCGATTTTGCTCCGCTTTACCGTTCCACCGTCGGCTTCGATCAGCTGCAGTCGCTCCTCGACAGCGTGTCGCGCGAACCCGACGCCCCCGCCTATCCCCCCTATAACATCGAACGCCTCAGCGAAAACGACTACCGCATCTCGATGGCGGTAGCAGGCTTTGCCGAAAGCGAACTCGGTATCGAGGTGAAGCAGAACCTGCTCACTATTTCGGGTCAACGCGCGGAAGCTCCCACCGGCACCTATCTCCATCAGGGCATCGCCGGTCGCAGCTTTGAACGCCGCTTCCAGCTTGCCGATCATGTTGAAGTGAAAGCCGCTGCGCTCGAAAACGGGCTTCTGCATGTCGATCTGGTGCGCCAGATCCCCGAACAGCTGAAACCCCGCCAGATCGCCATTACCAAAGGCGCGCCTGCCGCGCCTGCGATTAAAGGCCATCTCACCGCAGCCGAATAAACGCGGACCAACGTCAGCACGCCCTTCCGTTCCTGCGGAGGGGCGTGTTTTCGCGCCGCATCTGCTAGTGTCGTGAGGCACAAGCCGGACAATCCGCGAACCGGATACCCCGCGAAAAGGATATATTCCAATGGCGACCATCCGCTCCCGCATTCTCGACCGCATGTTGCGTCTGCTGACCGCGCGACCCATCGACCCCAAGACCGATCCGGCGATCATGCGCGACAAGATCAACCGGCTTGCCAAGCGCTTCGGGCGCAAGGTGAAGGACGTTGAAGTCTGCACTTTCGACCTTGATGGTACGCCCGCCGAATGGCTTATCCCTAAAGGCGTAAAAGACAGCGCGACCGAAACGCCGACGCTCCTCTATTTGCACGGCGGCGGCTATATCCTGTGCAGCCCGGACACGCATCGCCCACTGATCGCGACGCTTGCCAAGCAATCAGGCAGCCGCGCGCTCGTCATCGACTATCGCCTCGCGCCCGAACATCCTTTCCCCGCCGCCATCGAAGACGCGCTCAAAGCCTATCGCTGGCTGCTGGCGCAAGGCACACCGGCCTCCTCCATCACCGTTGCAGGCGACAGTGCCGGTGGCGGTCTCACGCTCGCACTGCTTCTGTCATTGCGCGATGCGGGCGAGCCGATGCCGGCCGGTGCCGCACTGCTCTCGCCTTGGACCGATCTGGCCATGTCCGGCTGGAGCCACATCACTCATGCCAAACGTGACCCGATGCTCTCCGTTGAAGGTGCTTTGCTCGGCGCCCGCCATTATCTCGGCCCCGTGAGCCCGACCGACCCGCTTGCCTCGCCGCTTTACGGGCGTTTCGAAGGCCTGCCGCCGCTCACCATTCATGTCGGCGGCAATGAAATATTGCTTGATGATTCATTAAGATTGGCCGACCGCGCGCGCACCGCAGGCGTCGAAGTAGAGATAAAAGTCTGGCCGGACCTGCCGCATGTCTTTCAGGCGGCCAGTTTCCTGCCTGAAGCGCGCCAATCGCTCGGCGAATTGGCGGAGTTCCTCAAATCTGCGACCGCCTCCAAGGCCTCCGTGCAGCGGGCCGCAGACTAGATTTTAGGTCAATCTTAACCGGCCACAGCGTAAAAATATCAGTCACCGGCATGGTGATACGGTAATTTTTCGGGCGATACGACGTGGCAATTTTTCTGGCCTTCACAAGCTCTGACAAACAATGGGTATACGGACCTGTTGTCTCCGCTTGTCCCGCGCGTCACCGCGATGTCGGGCAAGTCGCATGAACAAGCTCCTCGCCCACTTCCAGCTTCCGCGTCTGTCGCGCACTTTCGCAATGCATTTCATTGCCGTTTGCGCGGTGCTGACAGCGGTACAGTTCGCGCTCGAATATCAAAATTTCCGCGCTTTCCTTTTGCAGCAGGTCGAGCAGCGCGCCGAATCTGTCGCCAATAATTTCATATTGCTCAACCGCATCAACCGCGGCTTTTCGCTCAGCGAGGCCAAGCGCGTCGCCGATTGGAACATCCGCAGTTTTCCTGATGCGGAAATCATCTACCTGATCGATCCCCAATCGCGCGTGACGGTCAGTTCGGTGCGCGAAAGCGAAGCGACGATCACTGATCCGGCGCAACTACTGAACAACGCGGCGATCCGCGATGCGCTGGCGGCAAGCTTTGACGATCACGCCATTCACGACGTGGATTTTGTGACGGACAATGTGGCGCTGCGCGCCCATGTTGTACCCCTGCCGACACTCGGCGTCAGCATGGTACTCGTCATCAATCTGGAGACCGTGCGCGCCGAAATCATGGACAATGTACTGAGCTCGCTGTTGCGCCGCGTCGGCGTCATGCTGACGCTCCTCATCGTCATCTTCGTGATGATCCGCTATTCCGTGTTGCGCCCCATGTCGCAACTGTCACGCTCCATCCGCGCAAGCCGCGAAAACGGAAAATTTGTAGCTCCAGCCGTGATGCCGCGCAACGAAATCGGCACGCTCGGGCAACTCTTTGCCGATGTCTTCCACGAACTCGAAGACTCACTCACGGACAATGAACGCCTTGCGCTTGTCGCCAATGGCACACATGCCGGCGTGCTGATCTCGGATGCAGCGGGCCGCATCGTCTGGGTCAATGCAGGCTTCACACAAAAGACCGGCTACACGCGCGCCGACATCGAAGGCCGCACACCGACCGAAATTCTGAGCGAGAACCGCCTGATCGGCTCCATCAGCATTCTCGGCCAGAGCCTGCGCTTCGGCATCGGCTGCAACATTGAAGCACTGAACCACACAAGCGACGGCACGCCCTATTGGTCCACCGTCGAAGTCCGCCCCATTCACGACAAAGCGGGCAAGATCAAAAACTTCATTGTCGTCGAGACGGATATCTCACCCTTCAAGAATGCCGAAAAGGCACTCGAAGTAAGCCGCGCCCAAACCGAAGACCGCGTGGCAGAATTGCAAACCACGCAAAAGGTGCTGGAAGCCGAACGCAGCAAGCTCGACAAGGCCGCGCGCGAACTCGTCACCGCCAAGGAAGCCGCCGAACAGGCCAACCGCGCCAAATCGGATTTCCTCACGACCATGAGCCACGAAATCCGCACGCCCATGAACGGCGTGATCGGCCTTGCCGAAGTGCTGCTGCAGGATGATCTGACACCGCGCCAGCGCGAACAGGCCGAACTTATCAAGGAATCGGGCGAGAGCCTGCTCACCATCATCAACGACATTCTCGATCTGTCGAAGCTCGAAGCTGGACGCCTCGAACTCGTCATGGGCGCCAGCTCGCCGCGGGATACCGTCCACGCTGTTCTCGAACTGATGCGCCCCCACGCCGAAGCCAAAGGCCTCGCGTTGCATGGCACGATTGCCGAGAACGTGCCCGCGTCTTTCGCATCTGACGCTCAGAGACTGCGTCAGATGCTGCTCAACCTCGTCGGCAATGCTATCAAATTCACGCCCCGGGGTTCCGTCGATCTCAATGTGAGCCTGCGCAGAGACATCGACAGCGGCACACAGATTGCCTTCACAATCCGCGACACAGGCATCGGCATTCCGGCGGACATTCTGCCGAAACTCTTCAGCCGTTTCGCACAAGCCACTTCGCAAACATCCAACACCCACGGCGGCTCAGGTCTTGGCCTCGCGATCAGCCGCGAACTCGCAACCCTGATGAACGGCACCATTGACGTCACAAGCGCCACCGGTGTCGGCTCGACCTTCACACTCGCTCTGCCGCTTGCCAATGAAGCCGTGGTATCAACAACACCTGTGGCACCGCCTCCGGCTATCGTGGCGACCCCTGCCCCGGTAGCAAAGCCTGTCGCGCCTGCTGTCACCGCTGCAAAACCCGCCGCACCGAAAAGCGACAAGCCCAAATTGCGCGTATTGCTCGCCGAAGATCAGCTCGTCAATCAGAAGCTAATGCGCGCCGTCATGGAACAGCTCGGCCACGATCTGACAGTTGCCAACAATGGCGTCGAAGCGGTGCGGGCGATGCGTGCGCATTCATTCGACATTGTCCTCATGGATATTCAGATGCCGGAACTCGACGGCGTGCTAACAACCAAAGTCATCCGCGCGTCCGATTGCGACTGGCGCACCATTCCCATCGTCGCCGTCACCGCTCACGCGATGGAAGGTCATCGTCAGGCCTATCTTGCCGCTGGCATGGACGGGTTTGTGTCCAAACCCTTCCGCATGGATGCACTGGTTGGTGAAATGACACGCGTGTTGAGCGCCACACCGCAACTGACATCCGCCGCGAAACCTGAAGCGCCGACCGCACCTGTCGCCGCCTCCGATAAGCCGCAAGCACCCGACGCAAAGGAAAATGCCCTTGCCGGTGCGCTTGATGATCTTGAAAGCCTGCTCGCCTGAAAGCCGCTTTCAGAGATAAAAATAAGACTGAATTGAATTAAAAGATCAGCGAGCCAAATCAGCGCGTGAGAGCGGCAAGCTTTGCCACAATGCGTTCGCCTGTTTCACCGCCATCGCCCGCGATATCATTGTCACCGACCATTTTCAAAATCTTGATATGGGCGTGAACAATGTTGAGTTCGTCGGCGTTCTGACGTTCACCACTGCGGATATAATCGCACAGCGAAGCGCCGATGGACGTCACCAGATCATAGCCGAACGAGCCGCCCTGACCTTTGACGTTATGCGCAACGGCATGAACCTATGCCGTCGGCCTAGGCACGCTGCAGCATGCGCCGGGCGTCAATCACGCCGCCCTTCTCGCCAAAGGCTTCACGAAAGAAAAAATAG
>JAUSLL010000111.1 GCA_030649335.1 Parvibaculum sp.
CAAAGGGCGTTCGATGGCCTACTGACATGTCTAGGAGGGCTAGGTTTCCTTCTAAGAAAAATGCAATAGCGACGACAGATATCGTCGTTCCCGCGAACCCAAGGTAAAAGACGAAAAGCACCACAATGGGAAGAAGGAGCATCGCTAACGGGAGCGATGGCCAGAGATGTATGCAGGAAAATATGGATATGAGGGCCAACAAAAGACCGATGGTCCCTGGTAGAGACTGTCGGCTGAATAATGCCCCAAACTCTTTCTTGCTTGAACACAAGCCCAATGGTGCAATTGCTGCCATACCCAGCGCATGTGGCAAATACCAAGACCATATGATTTTTCCAAAATCAGATAGCTCTGGAATATGAACGTTGGGAGAAGGCGAGTAGTGAAAACTAGCCGCATACATTGCCCCCGATAGTATCGGTGCGAAAATAAGTGCAAGTATATAAAACGCCAGCAGTGGAAAAATCTTGGTGAAGTTCAGATCACCTCCAAAATATCGGAGCGGTACAGTGACAGTGAAGATTTCAACCATATTGCAGAGCGTCGCGAACACAGCAATTTCCGATGATTCAGCACCGCTTATCTGGTTGGAAAGAAAATAGCTACCATAGGCGACTACGGCGATATATGGCCATGTTCGTGTGGGATTTTTTAACAACGCAATAACAACAATCGCGTTGGCAAGCCAGATGAAGGAAAATTCGTCAGTATAGTGAACAATAGATAGCAAGATCACTCGTGTGGTGATGATTAGTGGGGCCAAGAGGACGAGCCCAATCCAGAAGGAGCGCGGCAGGTCGAGCTGCTTTACCCCGCCCCACCTCGCAAGTGTTTCCGGTTTCATATCTAAGCCAATTTCTTGCCGAGCCATGATTGTTCAGATTAGAGACGTTGGGCTGTAGTATTGCGAAGTAGACGCAAAGATTTGATTAATTCCAACGAGCGGGGATCTAGTATTGATAATTCCCGCAATATTGTTCCCCGTCGGTGCGACGAGAACCAAATACTCCTTAAACTACAACCGCAAATCTGGGCCATAGGCGCTGACGTTGGACACCAGCACCCTATTCGTTAATACGCTCGACAGCCCCCGGGGGGGGGATCACAAGCACTTTGACACGTGACCCTCAAACACCGTAGAACATACTGAACAACGTTCAATTGCTATCAACGTCCCTCAAATTGACTGAATTGCGCTCACTGTTCGCTAATTTGTTAGATGTTAATACAGCACTGGTTGCTGATTGAGGCCTTGCCATGCTCAGTAAGCCACTCCTAACAACACAGGAAACGGCCGATCTCCTTAAGGTCAGCGAAGCCACGGTTCGCAACTTGATCCGAGAGGGGGACATCCGAGCGATCCAGTTCGCGCGAAGCTGGCGGATCGCCGTGAAAGATCTCGAAGCCTTCCTCAACGCGCACGCCAATCGCGCGCCTGCCCCCTCAGAACCGATACAACAGAAGTGAGACCGATGCCCCCAGACAAGCGGGTGCCGGCATTGCCGGACAAGTCGCGCATGCCGAGCCGGCACACCACCGTCGGCCCTGAACGGGCACCCCACCGCTCATTTCTTTACGCCATGGGCCTCTCGGCTCGCGAGATAGCTCAACCCTTTGTTGGCGTAGTTACCACTTGGAATGAGGCTGCTCCCTGCAACATCTCGCTGGGGCGGCAGGCGCAAGCCACCAAAAAGGGGGTGGCGTCGGCAGGCGGGACGCCACGCGAATTCACGACCATAACCGTCACCGATGGTATCGCTATGGGCCACGCGGGCATGAAGGCGTCCCTAGTGAGCCGCGAAGTCATTGCCGATTCCGTTGAGCTCACTGTTCGCGGCCACTGCTATGATGCGCTGGTTGGCTTGGCGGGATGCGACAAAACCCTTCCCGGCCTGATGATGGCCATGCTGCGGCTCAATGTGCCATCGGTCTTCCTCTACGGCGGTTCGATCCTGCCTGGCCGTTTCCGCGGCGCCGACGTTACGGTTTTAGACGTCTTTGAGGCGGTAGGTGCCCATGCCGCAGGTGACATGAGCGATGCAGACCTTGCTGAACTCGAAACCGTGGCCTGCCCTTCGGCGGGTTCCTGCGGCGGACAGTACACTGCAAACAGCATGGCCTATGTTTCAGAAGCCATCGGCTTGGCTTTGCCTGGATCGGCGAGCACGCCCGCACCTTATGATTCCCGTGATAGGTTCGCCTACGGCGCGGGTGTGGCCGTCATGGATCTACTGGCGCGAGGCATCAGGCCGCGCGATATCGTCACTCGCAATGCGCTGGAAAATGCAGCAGCCGTCGTCGCCGCAACCGGCGGATCGACCAATGCGGCCCTTCATCTGCCCGCGATAGCGAACGAGGCCGGAATCGATTTCGATATATTCGACGTGGCAACTGTCTTTCGACGCACACCCCTAATCGCCGACCTGAAGCCTGGCGGGCGATATCTTGCCAAAGACGTTCACGACGTCGGCGGCGTCCCCGTCGTTCTCAGGGCGCTACTCGATGGAGGCTTCCTGCACGGAGACTGCCTCACGGTGACGGGACGCACGCTTGCTGAAAACTTGGAACACATTCTTTTGCCAGTCGGGCAGACCGTCGTTCGCCCGACCAGCGATCCGATCTCTCCTTCGGGTGGTCTCGTCGGCCTCTCGGGGAATTTGGCCCCAGAGGGCGCGATCGTAAAAGTCGCGGGCCTGAAGAGGCTCACCTTTACAGGACCCGCGCGGATATTCGACCGGGAGGAAGACGCCTTCGCCGCGGTTATGCAGCGTCGCTATAAGGAAGGTGAGGTCCTGGTCATCCGCTACGAAGGTCCGCGCGGCGGGCCGGGGATGCGCGAGATGCTCTCGACCACGTCGGCGATCTATGGCCAAGGCATGGGCGAGAAGGTGGCGCTGATCACGGACGGTCGGTTCTCCGGGGCAACGCGCGGCCTTTGCGTTGGTCATGTAGGACCGGAAGCAGCGGTCGGCGGCCCGATCGCTCTCATCGAAGATGGCGATCTGATCGAAATTGACGCAGAAGCCGGCGTGCTCACTCTGCAGGTCAAACCGCACGTTCTTGCAGCACGTCAGGCGCTTTGGCGACCTCGACCCCACGGCGCACAATCGGGCGCCATCTGGCGCTATGCGAATACTGTGGGACCGGCCGGAAAAGGAGCCGTGACCCATCCCGGCGCCCACGGGGAAGAAGCGTGCTTTGCCGACATTTAATCAAGCGCCTGTCCGGCAAGAAATCAATATTCAATCGCCAAGGCGTGTGATCATCCGCCAGCCGGACGACTGGCATGTGCATCTTCGCGACGGACCCATGCTGGCATCGGTGGCTGGCTACACCGCGCGCCAGTTCGCACGGGCTATCGTCATGCCAAATCTCGTACCGCCGGTGACCACGATGGCAGCGGCGATTGCCTATCGCGATCGGATCATCGCCGCCCTACCTTTGGATACGGCGTTCACGCCATTGATGACTGCCTACCTTACCGACGACATCGACGCGAGCGAGATTGAGCGGGGATTTCAGGAGGGCGTGCTCACTGCTTGCAAGCTTTACCCAGCGCACGCGACGACCAATTCTGCGCATGGGGTCACCGATGTCCGGAAAATCTACGGCGTGCTGGCAGCCATGGAGCGGATCGGTATGCCGCTCCTACTGCATGGCGAAGCCACCGATCGACACGTCGACATATTCGACCGCGAGGCCGTATTTATCGACCGCATTCTGACGAAGATCGTTGCCAACTTTCCGGCGCTCAAGATCGTGTTAGAACATATCACCACGCGCGAGGCGGTTCAGTTCGTCGAAGCCGCGGGGCCCTTGCTCGCCGCGACTATCACGCCGCATCACCTGATGATCAATCGTAACGCTATGTTCGAGGGTGGAATCAGACCTCACCTCTACTGCCTGCCTGTGGCCAAGCGTGAGGTTCATCGTTTGGCGCTCCGCAAGGCCGCGACCTCCGGCAATCCGAAGTTCTTCTTGGGCACAGATTCTGCACCGCACGCTGTGGGTGACAAGGAAACAGCCTGCGGATGCGCAGGCATCTTCAATGCGCCAGTTGCGCTGGAATGTTATGCGACAGCGTTTGATGAGGAAAACGCTCTCGACAAATTGGAAGCTTTCGCATCGGAAAATGGCCCCAAATTTTACGGCTTGCCGCTCAATGAGAACACCGTCTGTCTGGAAAAAACTGAGTGGCGAGTTGAAGCAGACTTCGCGCTAGGCGGCATAACTGTCGTGCCATTCCTTGCGAGTGGTTTGGTCCCTTGGAAATTGTCGGGGCGCGGCGCAGTAACGTCTGATTATTAGATAGGGCATCGCGTTGGTTCAAAGTAGCTGTGAACTCGCCTCCCAACCTTAGCCTAGACAGGGGCAAGCGCATCCCAAAGCTTGGCGATACCAAGATTTGGAGAAATATTCGGACTTGCTGTGATTACGATCCGTTAACAGAATAAACAAACTTCTGAGTTAAGGATACATAATTGGATTACATTTTTGTCTTCGTTGGATTAGTCGGTTTGTTTTTTGGCGGTGAAGCGCTGGTGCGGGGAAGCGTCGGCGTTGCCCGGCGCTTGGCGATCCCACCCCTATTGATAGGCCTGACGGTCGTGGGTTTTGGGACATCCACGCCCGAGCTTTTAGTATCGGTGGAGGCAGCGTGGCTCGGGGTGCCTGACATTGCCGTGGGCAACGTCATCGGATCGAACATCGCCAACATACTACTGATCGTCGGACTTACCTGCCTCGTTTGGCCGATACATGTATCGGGGGCCACCCTTCGCCGGGATACAGCTGTCATGGTCGCGGCTGCTTGTGCATTGGTGCCGATCTTCGCGATGGGTGAAATAGGACGGCTTCATGGGCTCCTATTGGTCACTGCATTGTTAGCCTTTCTGACTTGGGCCTATATCCAGCCTGGCGAGGCAGCCGAGGAGGATGCCAACGCACCGGCCGCCGCCTCGCTGCTCGTATCTATTCTCTGGGGCGTCGTCGGATTGGTCGCTCTGATTTTCGGTGCACGATTTCTAGTGGACGGCGCGGTCACCATCGCACGAAGTTCCGGTGTCTCCGAAGCCTTCATCGGCTTGACAGTCGTGGCGGTGGGCACTTCTCTGCCCGAAATCGCTACCTCGGTGATTGCCGCCTTTCGAAGGCAATCGGAGATTGCCATCGGCAATATCATTGGATCGAATATCTTCAACGTTCTTGGCATCCTCGGCGTGACAGCGTTGATCAAACCGATCCCTGTCGCCGACAGATTCCTGACCTTTGATCTGCCGATCATGATTATTGTTTCGCTGGTCTTGACCGGGTTGCTACTGACGCGACCGGTTATCGGACGGGGAGTCGGTTTGTCTGTATTGGTTGGATATCTGGCTTATGTGTGGGCAGCACAGGGATGACAGTACTGAAGGCATACTGAATCGTGCAGGTGTAGAAGTTCTCCCACTCGCTGAGCTTAGCCTCGAAATCGACGCCGTCCTTGTAGGACAAGAGTTGATAAAACTCCTGTTGGTCTGAGCGATGCGATCGCTTGACCTTGCCATTCAGTTGGGGCGTCCCGCGCTTGATACAGGCGCGGGAGATTCCCTGATTTTCGACATGCCAGTGGAATTTGGCCTGTAACTTGCGACCATTGTCGGTTCTGATTTTCTTGATACGGAACGGGAACTCTTCGATTTTGTACACTTGTCTCTGAACGCATAGGTTTCAGAAATCTCAAGTCCGGTGTCGAGATGGATCACGGGAAATGATATTTGGCCAAGATACTTCGGCAAATCGTTATGCCCACAATTTGTTTGGGATCAGGTCATTTTTCGTTCTGCGTTAGGGATTGCAGGCGGGGCAACTCTCTTGGCCCGTCGTTTGTATGCCATCGCTTCTCTCCCTGGCTTCGCGAAGGCCACAGCATTCGCATCCAAAGATATCGACCTTTACCCAGCGCGTTGGTGTTCTACAAACGCCACAAGGAAGGCCTCGCTCAACGTCAACACGGCCGAAGCCCGGAGAATTGCAAGACGGACAGAGAGTCTTCAACTTCTCAACAAATTGAACGGCAAGCTGGCGGAGCACCTTCATCCTTGTAGGATTGAAGTGAGCTCGCATATCGGTCTGCACGAAAGCATTTCCATCGAATGAATTTTCTGCGGCCGACTTAATGGCTCCGAGAAGTGATCGTTTGTCGATTATGCCTTTTGAAACGAAAGGCTTTGAATGAACAGGTTTATTCGACCTTACAATCAACGCGTGCGATGGGAACTCAACCTGCGTCAGGAATGAACTTATGTCCTCGGTTGTATCGATCTCGATATGGGCGAAATTTGTCTCCTCGCAAATCAACCATTGGCTCAGGATTAAATCGCGCTGACTATCGACCAGAACCATAAGTTCAATATCAGCCGGGATCATTGGGATCTCTGGATGTGGTCCGAAACTTCCTTCGCTTGCTATGCCAATTGGAAGTCCGGTCAACTGCATCCCTAGCCGAGCCTTCGCGATAGCGGTGTCCTTGATGCCTGTTTCGCGTCGAATTTCACCGGTAAATGTCCCAAAGACATCAGTGTCGATTATGTTTGGCGTCACGATGTCGAGACCTAGCCCGTCGATAAACGGTTCGCGAATTGCCTCCTCTTTTCCGTGCATGGTCGCCAAAACTGCTGTGTAGCCAGCATATGGATGTAGGGGTTTCATGCCGCTACCTCGCCCCACTGAAGTTCACCAAGATAACGCGCGCCGAGCTGGCCTTTTTCATTGATAGCGAAAAGGTTCAGCCAACCGTTATCAAAGAGCGCGCGTAAATTCTCGTGATGCCTCAAGATATCCGTCATTGCTTCACATGGCGCCTCGACGCAAACCGAGAGCCGCAGCGGCTCGTGCACATACTGCTCGCCGTCGTGCACCGATTGCCAAGGCAGCCCCCCTCTCAGCAGCCCCCCATTACCCTCAACAACCCCGATCCCTCCGGTGACGTTGTGCAGGAGCTTATTTCCGCCACCAAACACGGTAGGTGCAACCGTTGAACCGTAATACTGAAGACTGATCCAACTCGCCACGACGACCGGCGCGGTTAGGATTAGCTCAAGAACATCAAAATCCTTGTCCTGCCTCCAGTCGTAATCGTGCAGGAAAGCGCGTCCTTCCAAATTTTTGCCCGCGGTGCGCAATCTCGGAGCAGCGATGAACGCCTTACAGCCGGCGAGTGCCCATTCGGGGCGCGTCTCTGCCCAGTCGCGGCTGCGCTTGAATGTCGCGTGCCCATCTGCAGCACGGGGCAACCGGAGAGAGCGCTCGCTGCCAGCAATTTTTCCCGCGATAACGAGCCAGTTCCCGACCCGCTCGACATCTCCTATGTGAGCAGGAGAGAGAAAATCTTCCGTAAACATTGTAACCACGTCTGTCGTGGTGTCGTGCAACGCAGCCAGAAACAGGGTGTCGGCAGGAATATCGATTCCTCTTGTTACCAACCCTGATCTCACCTCCGTATTATTGAGAAGTGAAGCGAGAAGACGCGCATTGACCTCTCCCGAATATCCGCCACAAGCGCCGCAATGCAGGCCGCTGGCATGAGGATTGTTGACGACGCTGGCCCCATGACCCACCAGAAGCACCAGCTTGGCGAAGCCTTTCGTTAGCGACATCGCGCGCAGCACTGTCTCGACTGCTGTGATACGCGATGCGACGTCAAGCGCAGGGTCGAGAAGCGGTGCAGGATCTTTCGCTATCGATGCGCCGTGAAGTCCCAATGCATCTCCGATCAGCTTGCCGACATAAATTGGTCCCGTCGCTTCAACGAAGGCAAAAGAGGATACGGCCGCGAGCTTAAAACGCCCCCAGGCGCGCGTAGCCCGTGCTTTCAATCGCGCCGACTGATCCGCAGTCGCGCTTTCTGGTCCACCGGCGCGGGACCCCAGAGCGGGATTGAGCAGCACCGGTAGCCTCAGCTCTTCCACATCGGAGGCAAACCGACGATGTGCCGTGGTCAAACCGAAGAACCCGGCAAAGCCGATTGTCCGGATTTCGGGGTGAACACTTTCCAACGCCCTGCGGAAAACTTCCGAGCGTACATCAATACAGAATGCTGCCTGCAATGCTGGCCGCTCATCTGTTGCCGGCACCGTTTCCTTCTCCAGTTCTGTGGCTAACGCTCTCTGAGCCGAGCGCTCTGCTGCCTCTTGGAGGATCGCATCGACGATGAGATCGGATGTCACTGCAATCGGCACGCCATGCGCTGAAGATGTTTGTTGCCATTGATCGGCAATTTGCGCCTCGTGACGGATAAACAGCACCTCCTCCCAGATCAGTCGGATTGCGAGAAAATCCATGACTATTTGATCTGACATTCCGGCAAGCTCTGCCTGCCACTGCTTGTAGCGGGCGTATTGCGCCCAGCCGCCGAGCGTCATCAGCATCTGATGGAAGTATGTCTCAAGGGCCGCATCGCTGAGACCCAACCGGTCGGTCACCCTCGCGATTGCAGCAACGGCACTTTCAGGGGCATCGGCAACATGTTGAACGAACCCCGCCAAGCCAGCTATCTCTGGCGTAAGGTCATGCGTTGCCACTGCCCGCCAAGCTTCATAGGCGTTCCTTCCGCGCGGCGCGGCCCAAAGCGCCTGACCTTCGTCGAAATACCCTGCCGCCCAAGCGCCAAACCGCTCGGCAATCAGACCAGGCCAGTCGGTTCCGCTGGCCACCGCGGCAAGTTCAGCGATTGTGGGTAAGGCCATCTGCTCTGGCGCATCCTTAGACGCTGCCGCTTTCAGAGCCACAATGTCGGCCGGCCGAAGCCCTGCCGGGGCTTTGGCCCATGCGCCCAGAATGTCTTGATCCGATATAACGCCGGCAGAAATCTTTCCCCGATACCAACTTCTCGGCATCGTGACGGGCGCGCCCGCAACCCGGCCTAGACGCGCGCCGGCTTGCGCAAGGCTCTCATTCGCCTGCCCGAGAAAGGGGTTTACTGCGACGCTTGAAGCCAAGGGCCATAGAGGCGGAATGGCCTTCGCTGCGCGATCAGCCATTTCCACTAGAAGATCAGAGTTTTTATGCACCGAAGGGATTGGATAAAACATTTTTCAGATCTCCAGAGTGATCAGGATGATTTTCTTAAAGACCAACCGCTGATGAGCCGGTCGAAGATGGCGTTGACGTAGAACCCATTCGATAGATGCACGCGCAGTCCTGCTGCGGCAGGGTGATAGGCCCAGAGTGGAAACATCGCCTGCACAATAGCAACAGCACCAAAGCTGAGAACGGCGAGCACGATCAATGTCCATTGCAGCGGACCCGGTGAAGGCACAGCAGGCAGGATTTCAGCGGTGACCCATGTCGCGGCAGTCTGCAGAGCGAAATAGCCGGCTGAGGTGGCGATGGCATAAACCGCTGTACGACGGGTGAGATCCCGGGGCGCCGCATCAGCGAAACCCTGCGCGAGCATGTAGGCGACACCGAAGACGAGAATGGCTCCGAGCGTGATAGCCTGCGGGGACTTTTGTTCAAACCCAAAACCAAAACCTACAGCGGCGTAGATAAACAACGCTGCTATGAAGGCGCGTGCGACAGCTCCGGCACCGGGAATGGCGACAGGGCCCGGCCTTCGAATGGCAGCAACCCTTTCTACGGCACCACCCGAGGCAAGGAAGGAATGGGCCTTGTAGAGCGAGTGCGCGACAATGTGGAGCAGGGCCAACGGGAACAACGCGAGGCCGCACTCAAAAATCATGAAGCCCATCTGCGAGACGGTGGACCAGGCAAGAGAGGTTTTCACCGCTGGCTGAGTGAGCATAACGAGGCTACCGAGCAGCGCGGTGAACCCGCCGACCATCACAAGTGCCGCGAGGACACCGGGCGCGAGCAACATTAAATCGGCGAAGCGGATCAGCAGAAATCCACCTGCGTTGATAACACCTGCATGGAGCAATGCCGAGACAGGGGTCGGCGTCTCCATCACTTCCGTCAACCACCCGTGGACTGGGAACTGGGCGGATTTAAAACAAGCCGCTACCGCAAGAAGAGCTGCCGCGACAACCGCTATGTGGCCGCCCGAGCCAAGACGCGCGTCGGCCAGAATTTTGGCAATATCAGTTGTCTCATATGCAACCACGAGCAGCATGGTGGCGGCAATCAATGCAGCATCGCCAATGCGTGCCGTAATGAACTTCTTACGCGCAGCACGCAGAGCGGCCACACGGCCAGGGTAAAACAAGAGCAATCTGTGCAGAAAGAGACTCGTGGCGACCCAGGCGACCAGCAATTGGACAAGATTGCCAGCAGTGACGAGCAACAGGACGGAAACCAGCGCCAGACAAAGCCACCCAGTAAATGCCCCTTGCCGCGCCTCCCCATCGAGATAGGTCCCAGCATAGCGCAGGACGATCCAACCGATGAATGTGACCAGAAGCAACATTGTTATGCTGACGGCGTCTGTGCGGACAGACAGGCCGATGCCGTGGAGACCCAACAGTGGGCTGGCGTCAGATCCGTAGATAATCAGTCCAGCAAAGGACGCGACAGCCAAAACAAAAGCTAGAAGCGCCGCACCCTCAACCAGCTTGAGGAGATATTGGGGTCTGGGACCGGTGCTGAAGAAACAGGCGACGGCAACCAAAAGCAGCGGCATGGGCGCCCACAAAGGACTGAAAGTGACAGCAGACTCCATAATTTCCTCCAGGTTTTTGTATCCCTGGCTGAGGAAATAGCAGTCCGCTCTTATTCTATTAAATTCATTGTTTGTATTGTTTCGTTCTTTTTTATAGAACTATCCCATGGCTCAACTTAACTACAATCATTTACGATACTTCTGGGCGGTGGCGCATGAAGGCAACCTCACGCGCACGGCGGAGCGTTTAAACGTCTCTCAATCGGCGCTCTCAATCCAGATTCAAAAACTCGAATCCCAGATTGGCCACCCGCTCTTCGAGAGGCACGGTCGCAGCCTTCATCTAACAGAGGCGGGACGCATTGCGCTCGACTATGCCGACGTCGTCTTCAAAACCGGCGACGAACTGCTCGGTGCTCTTCGTGGACAAAGCGGGTCAAGCAGGCAGGTTCTTCGCGTCGGCGCGATCACGACACTTTCGAGAAACTTTCAACTCGCTCTATTGAGACCACTCATTGCCCGCGACGATGTCCAACTCGTCGTGCGCTCAGGGACGATGCGTGACCTGCTCGCCCAGCTCGATTCGCACACGATCGATCTTGTGCTTTCAAATCAATCCGTCCCGCGCGATGCAACCACTCCATGGCAAAGCCACCTTTTGCAGCAACAAGACGTGAGTCTTGTTGGACGCCCACAAACCCGGAAGCGGAAAATGCGGTTTCCGGATGACCTCGCTGACACGCCAATCATCCTGCCCAGCCTCGACAGCGATATTCGAGTCGCGTTCGATCAGATTCTTGAGCGAGCAGGCGTTCGCCCCACTATCGTCGCTGAAGTCGATGACATGGCAATGTTGCGCCTCCTTGCCCGTGAGAGTGGCGAACTCACTCTGGTTCCACCGGTTGTCGTTCGCGACGAATTGAAAAATGGCATTCTTGTTGAGCGTTGCAAAATACCGGATCTTTCGGAGAGCTTTTACGCAATTACACAAAGCAGGCGCTTTGCGAACCCTCTTGTCCGAGAAATTCTGACCACGCCCTTGTCCATGAAGAAATTCTGACCTGTCGTGGCATTGTGTCTGTCGTCATCAGCTATGAGACATAATTCGGGCCTTGAATAAGGGAGGATTTTGGTTTCATCGGAGTGACCGAGGGACGAAGATGAGGAGCAAACACTCGAGCCCCAGGAAGCCTGCCGAGCAGATGGTAAAGAACATCCGGCGGGCGACCCGTCGGCTTTTTTCGGCCGAAGACAGGATCAGGACCGTGCAGGAAGGCCTGCGCGGCGAGGATAGCCGCGGAGTTATGCCGTAAGGAAGGCGTCACCCGGAGCCTGTATTGCACGCGTCAAATTTCTTTCAAATGATCTGATGCGGTGACACATGATCTACCACGGAACAAGCGCCCTAAAGGGTATCATCACATTCCTCGTTGCACTCCTTCTTTTCAATGACACAGCTATCGCCTCGCAAAAAGGGGAAAAACAGGTCTGGGAGGGTAACTACACCTATACTGATGGCCACCCGACAAACTTCACCATTCAAATTGTGATCGATGTCTCCGGGAAGATATCCGATACATTTGTTGAGAAAATTCACTCAAAGAACAGGGAAACAGAAACTCTGGAATCCGGATTGGAAGGCGAGGTCACCGGTAAAGAAATTGTCTTCACCAAGCAATACAGGGATGCCATAGGCGGATCGCACAAAGTTCGCTTCGTCGGAAAGCGGCTCTTTGACAAAAAAACCTATGTGGGAACATGGTCGGAAGACCGTGTTTCAGGTCCGTTTCGTATGTACCTATCAAGATCCGAAACAATATCTTCGCCAAATGTCTTACGATCACCTGCTGTAACGCAAGAGAAAGCGAAAGAGAAATTGCCGAAAGCGAGCAAAAAGCTCGCTGATCACTCAGGTGAAAGGATGTGGATACGGGATATTAAAACAGGCTGCTGGATTTTCGATCCGCAGCCGGCGACTAACGAAGTCGTCACATGGTCTGGAGCCTGTCATGGCGGAGAGGCGAGCGGTTTTGGGGAGGGCAATTTTATCTGAATGGCGCGCTTTATGAAATTGCCCGCGGAACAATGAAGGGCGGAAATTCAACGGGACTGTCAAATTCACCACAAGAAGCGGGAAAATAGGCACGGCCGTGTTTGAGAACGGCTTCGTGATTGATAAGCGGGCGGACTAGGTCGTCTCCCATAAATTATTGACGTACAGAAATTGAAAGAAAATCTTGATGCACCTTCAATTCCCGTATGTCGCCAAAAGTTTTACTTATTTCCCGACGGCGTGTTGATCAAGGATAACTATATCGGCCTCCTCGGGGGAGGACTGATAAATTCCAACTTCGTCTGATGGGCTGTTGGCGGGGTTTCTCCGTTGTTTGACCAGTGGGGTTGATCGCCGGGGCGGGCCTCAGGTAGCGGTGTCTTCGTAGGGGCTTTTTCCACGGCAAGCTTTGCCCAATAGCCTCGTTCAGGACGGGGGACATTCAGGAGGGTGCAAACACGCGCCATGTAACTGCCGGAAACGCCAAGTTGTTCTGCGACCTTGATCATGGGTTTTGACCAGACCAGTTGGTACAGTTCCTCCCTCGAAACCATCGTGTCCCTCATTCCCTATTCAGCGAAAATACTTCCCTGTTAGTTTCAAACTTTTCCCTGTTTGCTTCAAAAACATTCCCTGTTCTTCAAACTAGAGAAATAAACTATAAGTCTTTGAATTTACAGACATTTTCGACCGAGGAGCCGGATGAAAAAGCTGTTTTGTGAAGGGTTTCCCTGTAATTCCCTATTAACAGGGGAAAACAGGGCGAGACCGGTGTGCACCAGTCTGTCTCCACAGCCAATCAGTCCGGTCTCTGGATGATTTCCGTCCACCGTAAATGAGTAGGTGATTTCCGGCGGTTAGCGGCCAGCAGTCGTATTTTGCCGTTCCATTGTGCCTTCGCGCCGGACAATCCTTCCAGCGAGCTGACGCGGCCACTTGCGACGTCCTTAACCCAGCCCCACGCGTTGGCGATTAGCCTGTCAAAGTTACTGCAATTTTTCTGACATTTTACCGGCCCGTTTAATCGCGAGGCCGAGAATGCGGTCCAGGAGATCGGCATAGCTGATACCGTCATGGAGAGCGGATTGGGCAAACTCTTCGCCGCTGGCAATTTCAGGGTTGGGATTGGCTTCGAGGAAGTAGGGTATCCCATCGTTCGAAAGACGGAAGTCAATGCGCGCGTAGCCGTCGAGATCCAGTGTCCGGCAAATGCGTTTGACCACGGAGTTGATGCGTGAGCGCAAAAGCGGCGTAAGATTTTCAGCGGGTCCCTGCAGCACGCCCCGCAGTTCCTGATAGTCAACATTCTGCTTCACCCAGCGTGTTGCAATCGGGCGCATACCGTCCGCGAGGCGGCTGAATTCAAGTTCCCAAATGGGCAATACATGCCGCCGGTTGTTGCCGAGCACGCCCACATAAAGTTCGCGCCCGTCGATATATTGTTCGGCAATCGCCGCAGTGCCGATTTTCTCGTGAATGAAGGCGACGCGCTCAACGAGCTTGTCGTCGGTCTGAACCACAGAGGCCTGCGCGATGCCGAGCGACGCATCTTCACTCAGGCTTTTGACGATGAGCGGAAACTCAAGCTGCTTTGGTCGGCGCACTTTCCGCCCGATATAAAAAACTGCAAAGGCAGGCACCGGAATACGATGATACTTGATCAGCTTTTTGGAAATGTCTTTGCCGCGTGCCAGCATTTGTCCACGTGGGTTGCAGCCCGTATAGGGTATGCGTATCAGTTCCAGAAAACTTGCGACATTCTGTGCGTAGAGCGTTTCTCCATGAAACTCCTCCAGCAGATTGAACACGACGTCCGGTTTCCATTCGTCAATTTGTGTTCGGATCGGCGCTAGCTCATGCTGCACGCCGAGCAACATCACCTCATGTCCACTGGCGCGCAATGTCGTGACGACATCATACTCGGTTTTCCAAACGTTGATCTCGCTCTCGCTGAACCCTTCCGTTGAGTCAGGCGGTGTCAGATCAGGATGAATTAAAACCAAAACGCGCAGTCGTTTCATAATGCATACCATTGCCGTCGTGACGCACTGTAAAATGAGTGCACGGTCTTAGCTGTCAGCAACGCAACAAATTTCAATCGCAATTGATCTGCCGGACCTACCGCCCGAAGCTTGAGGACCCGGCACCGGTTTATCATTTCATCAAGAACCGCATCCAGATTAAGCTGATGCTCGCTCGTCCATTCTGAAACCAGTTGCCGGATGGCCGCCCGATTTTTGCGAATGAATGCAGCTGCCAGCGGGCCGTCGCCGGTGCTGGCGTCTTTCGCAAATATGCGACGGAGTTCCCTGTCATACGTCGTCGGTACTTCGCTCCCGTAGTGATCGAGTTTTCTTTTGTAATGGTCTTCCAGAGTGCTCGTGAGTTTGCTCAGCGGCTCCACTGTCACCCGACGGGTCAGGCTTGGTTTCGTTCCGGCGATCTCTTCCATCAGCTCATCGACATATTCGAGCTTGCTGATAGCCGGCCAGTCAGCGTAACGCTTTCTCCAGTTCGAATTCGGTGTCAGCCAGACTGCGAATGTCTCGGCGAAATCTTCGTCAGGGTGGCTTTGCCCGTACCAGCGCGGCAGGTGCTGAACAAAGTTCTTGCTGGCCGGGTCCGGTTTGTAAAATTCCGGGTAGCGGGTCGACGAAAGCCCGAACTGCTTTTGCCAACGCCGTCTGCGATGCAGGCCGAATGAATGCTGAAGGACATGGCCCGCTTCGTGACGCAAAATGCGCATGCACTCAGATGGTGTGCCGCCCTCAACATCGAGAACCATCTTTCGCTCCAACTCCATCAGCCTCGGATGGGCGAGATAGAACGGAATGGCTATGCCGGGGGTATTGTCGGGGCTGAACCACTCATGTGATATCCACGCATGTGCGCGTACTTTCAGATTTCTCCCGAGCAATTCACCATTGAGCCTGTTGAGGCAATCTTCGACCCACGACCCGTCGATCGAAAGTGGCAGATCTTTAAGACGTAGCTTCAGAAGTTCCTCTTCGGATCGCGCAAACCAAGCCGGTTTCGACGAATCCCCGCGGGGAGCTCCCTTATGGGTGCTCAATTGTTTCATACAGAATTGTCACACTGCAGGTGTGATTTGGCAAATTTCACCGGCCTGCCACCGGAATTTAAGTCTCTACTCTCTTTGACAAGACAACGAAAATGCCCTGACAAGAGATTTCGGCGATCATCAAGGCCAAATGCCGCGCTGCAAGGTGGCATGAGCGACGCGTTCTATCGCCACGACAAGGGCGGCGGTGCGCAGATCAATTTCCGAAGTCGGTCGTCGCACCGGAGTGTTGAGTTGCAATTTTTTCTTGCGGTCAACGACAAGCTGGACTGAGCGCTCTATTTTGTGCCGCATCTTGCGGTTTATGTCGTCCAGCTCCCATTGTTCATTTTCCGTGTTCTGTACCCATTCAAAGTAGCTGACCGTCACACCTCCTGCATTAGCGAGAATATCAGGCAGTACGGCGATGCCCCGTTCCAGAAGAATCAAGTCGGCTTCGGGCGTAATCGGGCCGTTGGCTGCTTCGACAACCAGCCGTGCTTTTATTTCAGCCGCATTGTGGCTGGTTATTTGCGATTCCAGTGCGGCAGGAATGAGTATGTCGCAATCCAAGGTCAGCAAATCGGCGTTGGTAATCGCCGTGGTTCCTGACAAGCCCGAGACGGTGCCATTGGCGTGCCGGTGGGCGACGACCGCATCAAGGTCCAGACCATCCATTGCGAAAATGCCGCCTCGCGAGTCGCTGACAGCAATGATGGTCGCGCCTGCTTCATGAAATTTTTGTGCCGCGACTGAACCGACATGGCCAAAGCCTTGCACGACTACTTTTGCCCCTTTGATGCGCTTCAGCGCTGGAAGCGGTTCCAATTCAAGAAACTTTTGGGCGGCAAATAGGCAGCCAAGTCCGGTTGCCTCAGTGCGGCCGGCTGTCCCACCCAATTCCATGGGTTTGCCTGTTACGACAGGGCGATTGTTTGCGCCAGGATGCAGCGCGCTATAGGTGTCATAGATCCAAGCCATGGTCTGCTCATTGGTATAGACATCAGGCGCGAGTATATCTGTGTTGGGACCTATCAATCCGCCCAGCTCGTGTACAAAGCGCCTTGTTATGCGGCGCAATTCGGTCTGTGTAAGGTCTTTCGGAT
>JAUSLL010000117.1 GCA_030649335.1 Parvibaculum sp.
GTGCGCCCGCCTTCATCGGGGTACCGTCTTTCGACGTGACGGTCCAGCCGCAGATCAATCCACCGAGTTTGTCGGCGGCAATGTCCGCGCCGGTGAAAATGGCGACGACGCCGGGCGCTTTCAGCGCAGGCGCGATGTCGATGCTTTTGATTTTGGCGTGGGCATGGGGCGAGCGGAGGAAATATGCGTGGGTCTGCTTCGGGCTGTTGATGTCGTCCGTGTAGTGACCATTGCCGGTGATGAAGCGGAAATCTTCCTTGCGGCGAACGGACTGGCCGATGCCTTCGGGGTTTTCGGATGTTGTCACAGCTTGTCCTCCCATTTGTTTCCGGTCTTATGCCGGACTGGCGGGGGCCTCGTCCTTCGAGACGGTGCTTACGCACCTCCTCAGGATGAGGATTAAAAAGCGGTACTAAAACAAACCTCATCCTGAGGTGCGGCAAAGCCGCGTCTCGAAGGATGGTCACGGGGTATCAGGTCAGCGCATATCCTCGGACGCGGCGAGGATGGCTTTGACGATATTGTGGTAGCCGGTGCAGCGGCAGAGATTGCCTTCGAGTTCTTCGCGCACGGTGTGCTCGTCGAGCTGCGGCTTGCGGCGGATGAGATCGACCGCCGTCATGATCATACCCGGTGTGCAGAAGCCGCATTGCAGCCCATGATGCTCTTTGAAGGCTTTTTGCACGGGGTGCAGCTCGCCGTTGCGGGCGAGGCCCTCGACGGTGAGGACTTCGGCACCTTCAGCCTGACCGGCCAGCATGGCGCAGGCTTTGACCGCGCGGCCATCGACATGGACGACGCAGGCGCCGCATTGGCTTGTGTCGCAGCCGACATGGGTGCCGGTGAGGCCGAGTTCGTCGCGGATGTAATGCACCAGCAAAGTGCGCGCTTCGACATCAGCACTGACAGCTTTCCCATTCACGGTCATGGATACAACAGTCATGCGCGATCTCCCTTGAATTAATTTTCACTGACTCTCGGCGCTTGCGCGCGCGGCGTCAAGGTTATGGCTTCAGCGACCGAATAAGATAATCAGCACCACAACGCCGATGATGAGGGCGGTGCCCCAGATCCAGGGCGAATAACCCTGACCGACTTCGCCGTCGGGCAGACGCGGGATGCCTGTGGGCGCGATGGCGTCCTGATCGGGTGATTTGCCAAAGCCGGGTGCTTCGGTGGACTCCGGTGCGCCGACCTTGGTGCCGCCGAGCGCCGCTGAAAAATTGCCGAAAAATTCATCGGCGAGTTTGGACGCTGTGCTGTCGATGAAGCGCTGGCCGATCTGGGCGAGCTTGCCGCCGATCTGGGCATTCACATTATAGGTGAGAACTGTCACGCCATTGTCGTCTGCAAGATCGACACGGGCCGAACCTTTGGCAAAACCGGCAGCGCCGCCATTGCCTTCGCCGGTCAGTGTGTAGCCATTGGGGGCGTCGATGTCGGACAGCGTGACCTTGCCTTTGAAGCGGGCGCTGACGGGGCCGACTTTGGCTTTGGCGACGGCTTCAAACGTGGTGTCGGAGGTTTTCTCGACCGACTCCGCGCCGGGAATGGTGGCGCGCAGAACCTCGGCGTCGTTGAGGGCCGCCCAGACCGTTTCGCGCGGTGCGGGGATGCGGTATTCGCCGGTCATTTCCATCGGAAGTCTCCTGTGCGAGGCACGGTAAGCAGAACTATAGGTAAGCGAGGCCCAGCGTTATTCCAAGCAGAATGGCGATCCAGAGGACCATGGAGCCGGTGGGCCATGTGCGCGCCAAAGCCCCTTGGGGGCCGTGGGCACGATAGATGACCATGAGAGCCCGCTCGATGCGCCGGTCGGCAAAGCGGGCATAGACTCGCCAGATGACCGTCACATAATGCGTGACGACGCGCAGGACATTGGGCAGGAAGCGACGGTAAACCCAATCGAAGTCGAGATTGATCGAGCGATATTCCGCCGGATAGATGTTGAAGCGGATGAGGAGCGCGAAAGCCAGCGCCGCGAAGAACAGCATCTGCAATTGCGTGATGACGTGGTCGGCGGTGTAAGGCTCATACTCGACAGGATAGGGCAGTAGCGCATAGAGCGTCTGTGGGAAAACGCCGATCAACACGCAAAGCGTGGCGGCAAAGCCCATGATGAGCAGCATGGGCAGCGGGGCTTCCTTGACTTTCCAGCCACGGTCGTGGCCGAAGAACATGGAATAGGGGATCTTGATGCCCGCATGTTCGAGCACGCCCACGGACGCCACGACCAATGCCATCCAGACCCAGATATGACCGGAGCTGGCGGTCGCCGAAAGGATCAGGCTCTTGGCGACAAAGCCGGAAAAAAGCGGGAAAGCGGAAATCGACAGCGAGCCGACAATGCAGAATGCCATTGTCCAGGGCATGTATTTCCACAAGCCGCCGAGGTCTGACACTTTGGCTGTGCCCGTGCGGTAGATCACCGCGCCGACGGACATGAACAGCAGCGCCTTGTAGATGACATGCACGAAGGCATGCGCAACGGTGCCGTCGAGCGCCAGCGGCGTGCCTATGCCGATGCCGACGACCATGAAGCCGAGCTGGTTGTTGAGGCTATATGCCAGCACACGGCGCAGGTTGTTTTCGATGGCGGCAAAAAAAACCGGAAAGAGCGACATCGCCGCGCCGATATAGATGAGAAATTCGGTGCCAGCAAAACCGCGCGCCAAGGCGTAGATCGCAAGTTTGGTTGTGAAGGCCGACAGCGTGACCGTGCCCGTGGGCGTGGCTGCCGGATAGGCATCTTGCAGCCAGTTATGCATCAACGGGAAGGCGCATTTGAAGCCGAAGGCAAGGAAGATGAGCCATGTGCCGAGGCTGTCGAGCTCCATATGCTGGAAGGCAACGGAACCCGTGTCGCGATAGAAAAGCACGATGCCGATAAAGAGCAACAGACCTGATGCAATCTGGAATGTGAAGTAGCGCATGGTCGTGGCAATCGCGCCCGGCGTGCGCCGTGCCCAGATGAGCAGTGCCGACGCAATGGCTGTGCCCTCCCAGAAGACAAAGAGCGTGATGAGATCGCCTGCGAACACAGCACCGATGGCGGCACCGGCATAGACAAGCGACGACACCTGTTCGAGCCGGTCGCGGATGTGCCATGCAAAGGCGATGGATATGAAGGCGGCGATGGAAAAGATCAGGCCAAAGATGAAGGACAATCCGTCGAGACGGAAAATCTTCAGATTGAAATCGAAGAAGGGCATAAAGGCATATGTGCCATAGGCCATGGTCGCAAAGCTCGCGAAGCCTGCAAAAGGCACGGCGAGCATGAATGTTGCCCGCAGACGCGGCGCGGCAATGAACGGCACGATGGCGGCGGCGGCGAAATAGATCAGCGAGGGCATGAAATAATCAGTCATGGGGCACCCCGGATTTTTCGGGGGCAATGGGGCCCATGCCGGGTTCCGGCTCGCTATCTATGGCAAGGTCACCGTAATAATTTTCGGGCCGTTCGATTAGCACACGCAATCCTTTAGCCAATATGATGAGCACGCCATAGACGACAAAGCCGATGGCGCAATAGATGAGCGGCCAATTCTCGAACGAAAAATACCCGTGGCCGTCGCGGAGAAAATCCGCGCCCACAAGGGTCGCGCAGATGACGGCAAGGCCGATCAGCACAGGCTTGGTGATGTAGGTGTTCATTGCAGACCCCCTTCCGGCGGCAACAGGGGCACATGGAGCAAGAAGCCGTAAATCTCATTCGCAAAGAAGAAGAGCAAGACGCACCCCAACGCCGTGGCGCAAATGGGAAGCAACATGCTGAGTGGCGGCTCATGTGCGTCGGACGGTGCCTGACCGGCAGGTACTGCACCAAAGAGCGCCTTGACCGGTATGGGCATCAGATAGGCGATGGACAGAAGCGAGCCTATACCGAGCACGGCGATCATCGCGATTTGATTTGCGTCGGCGGCGGAAAGCAGCAGGAACCATTTGCTCCACGCGCCACCCATGGGCGGCAGGCCGACGATGCTCAAGGACGCCACAAAGAAGGCAATGAAGGTGATCGGCATCTGACGGCCAAGGCCCGACATTTCGCTGACCTTGGTTTTGTGGGCGGCGACATAGATGGCACCGGCGCACATGAACAAGGTGATCTTGGCCATGGCGTGCATGACGATCTGCATGGTCGAACCGATCATGCCCATCTGATTGGCGAGCGCGACGCCGAGCGTCACATAAGCCAGCTGGCTGATAGTCGAATAAGCAAGCCGCGCCTTGAGATCATCCTTCGAAATGGCGATGACCGCGGCGACGATGATGGAAATGGCCGCGACCCAGCAGAGCCAGACGGCGGCATGGGTGGCCGACAGAAAGCCCGTGCCGAAAATATAGACGCTGACTTTGAGCAGCGTGAAGACGCCGCCCTTGACGACCGCGACCGCATGGAGAAGCGCACTGACGGGCGCAGGCGCGACCATGGCCGATGGCAACCAGCGATGGAACGGCATGAGGGCCGCCTTGCCGATGCCGAAAGCAAAGAGCGCGAGCAGCAGCGGTGCATAGCCGGGATCAAGATGGCCCTGCAAAATGCCACCGGCGGCAAAGTCCAATGTGCCCGCAACGGTCCATGTCCAGATGATAGCGACCAGAAAGAAGCCGATGGAGGTGGAGAGCAGGATCGAGAGATAAATTCGCGCGCCGCGCCGTGCTTCCGGCGTGCCCTTGTGGGCGACCAGCGGATAGGTCGAGAGCGTCAGCAATTCATAATAGATGAAGAGCGTGAAGAGGTTGGCGGAGAAGGCAATGCCAAGCGCGGCGGCGACCGCCAGCGTGAAGAACATGGCAAAGCGCGTCTGATGCTCCTCGCCATTGGCGCGCATATAGCCGACCGCATAGAGTGAGATAAAAATCCACAGGCCTGACGCGAGCAGCGCGAACACCATGCCGAGCGGTTCGATGGAGAAATTGATCGGCAGACCCGGCATGACCTCAAACAGGAAAACATTCGGAATGTCTGCCTTGAGGAAACGCACAAGAAGCAACAGCACGAGGCTGAAGGTGACGACGGCTGTGCCGACATGCGCCACGTCGCGCGCGCGAGGAAACTCACGCAGCGCCCCGAGCAGCACAATGGCCGAGAGCGGCAGGAACAGCGCGAGGAAGAGAGCGGAATTGGTGCTGAGTAACATCATTGTCATGTGCCCCTACTGCCAGATCAGGCTGGAGGCGGCAATGAGGCCGCTGGCGGCACGCGAAGCGGCTGCACTGGTGAGCGAGGCATTGAGACCGAAGAAGATGCTGGAACCGGCAAAAATCCACATGGGAATAAGCATGGTGAGCGGCGCTTCGCGGCGGATTACGCCATCGGGCGTCGGATACATATAAGCGGCCTCAACAAAGCGCCAGACATAGGCGAAGGCGACAAGGGACGACAGGACGATGAGGCCCGCAACAGGCCACCAGCCTTGCTCAAGTGCGGCTTGCACCAGATACCACTTGCTGATGAAGCCGACTGTCATCGGCACGCCGACGAGGCTCAGGCCGCCGACGACAAAGGCCGCAGTAGTGAAAGGCATGTCGCGCCCGACACCGCGCAGATCGCTGATCGTGCTGGTGCCCGCCTGCATGACATAGGCACCGGCGACCATAAACAGGGCAGCCTTGGCAACCGCGTGATTGAACAGATGAATGATCGACGCCATCAACCCGCCCGGCGTGAGCAAGGTAATGCCGACGAGCATGTAGCCGATTTGCGAAATGCTGGAATAGGCCAGCAGGCGTTTGAGGTCTTCCTGAAACACCGCAACGATAGAACCGGCCAGAATGCCAATGAGGGCGAGCGGCAACACGATGGTGCGCAAGACATCGACTTCAAAGGGAATGGAGAAGCCGAACACCGTGAACAAAAAGCGCAGCATCAGGTAGACCGCAACCTTGGTCGAGGTCGCCGAGACGAAGGCGCTGACGGCAGAGGGCGCATGCGTATAGGCGTTGGGCAACCACAGATGCAGCGGGAACATCGCAAGCTTCAAGCCGAAGCCGACAACGATGAAGGCAAAGCCCATGCGTAAGGTGCGGCTGTCACCATGTTCGACGAGCTTGTGCGCAAGGTCGGCCATGTTGAGCGTGCCGGTGATCATGTAGAGCAGACCAAGGCCGATCACAAAGAAGGTCGCGCCGATGGTGCCCATGATCAGATAATTATAGGCAGCGGTGAGCGCACGGCGGTCGCGCTTGGCACCCGATGCGACAAGCGCATAGGTGGAGAGCGACGAGATTTCCAGAAACACGAAAACGTTGAACGCGTCGCCCGTGATGGTGACGCCGAGCAGGCCCGTCATGCAGAAGACGAAGGCCGAATAGAACAGCCCGTGGTGACGCTCGTCGATTTCGTAAGCCACGCTCTCGCGTGCATAGAGCATGGTGAGGGCGCCGACGCCCGACACGATGAGCAGCACAAAGGCATTGAGCGCGTCAACGCGATATTCAATGCCGATGGGCGGTGCCCAACCGCCGAGCTGATAGGAAAGGACTGTGCCGTCGAGCGTGGAGGCAAAGAGCATCGCCGAGATGGCAAAAGTGACGAGGCTGACGGCGAAGGCGAGCGCCCATGCGCGATTGCGCCCGCCAAGCAGAGCGCAGAAGGGCGCGGCGATGAGCGGCACAATGACTTGCAGGATCGGAAGCTGTGAAATAATGGCTTGAGGGATCACTTGGACGCCTCTTGCGCGGGAAATTCCAGATCGCGTTCGATGGTCAGTATCTCGTCCTCTTCGATGGTGCCGAATGCCTCACGGATGCGCACGACAAGCGCCAACGCGAGAGCTGTTGTGGAAATGCCGACAACAATGGCGGTCAGGATCAGCACATGCGGCAGCGGGTTTGAATAAACCTCGTCCGGATTGCCGGTGATGATGGGGGCGGTGCCGCCGGCGACTTTGCCCATGGAGATGTAGAGCATGAACACCGACGTCTGGAAGATGTTCAGGCCGACGATCTTCTTGACAAGATTGCCGCGCGAAATGGTGATGTAGAGGCCGATCATCATCAGGACGATGACCATCCAATAATTATAGTGGCCACCGATGAATATCAGTAGATCCGCAAGTTGGTTTGGTACTTGTTCGGGTAATGTTTCGGGCATGTCACCAGTCCTCGTCGTCGATGTCGGGTTCGCGTGTGGCGAAGGCGACGAAGATGGCTGTCATAGCAGCGGCGACGGCAATGCCGACGCCGAGTTCAACAAGCAGGATGCCCCATTCCTGACCGTGGACCGGATCATGCGCGAGACGTGAATAGTCGAGATAGTCGAGGCCGAGAAAGAGCGAAACGACGCCCGTGCCTGCATAAAGAAGGAGGCCAACCGCCATGGCTCCGACGAGCACACCGCGTGGCACGACACGCACCAGCGCATCGACGCCATAGACAAGCGCGTAAAGAATGAAACCAACGGCAAAAATGACGCCCGCCTGAAAGCCGCCGCCCGGACCGTAATCACCATGCCATTGGACATAGAGTGCATAGAGCAGGATGAAGGGCAGGAGCAGCTTGGCGACAACGCGCAGGATCAGATGATGGTGCATATCATTCGCTCCCGTCTTCGTCGCGGCGGCGTGTGGCGCTGCGGGGAAAGCCGATGAGCAACAAGACAGCAATGGCGGCGACAAAGATCACGGTCGTCTCGCCCAATGTGTCGTAGCCACGATAGGAGGCGAGCACGGCGGTGACGATGTTCGGCACACCCGTGTCCGGTATGACGCGGGTGATATATTCGCCACCGACATGGGTGTGGACCGGCGCGTCGGGATCGCCGAAGGCCGGCATGTCGAGCGTGCCGTAGATGAGGGCCGCGCCCGTGACGAGGCAGCAAATCAAGGGTACAGCCATGCGCCGCGAGACGATGACAAAGGGTTTTTCATTTCGCGCTGTGAGGGCGAGCGCACTGAGCATCAACACGGTTGAAATGCCCGCACCGACAGCGGCCTCGGTAAAGGCCACATCGACCGCGTCCATTGTGACAAACAGGCCGGCTGCGAGCAGGCTGAACAGTCCAGCAAGCATGGTGACGGCAAAAAGATTGGTGAGGCGCATGATGGCGAGCGCGGTCAGCACCAGAAAGCCGAAGAGCATGAGATCGACGAGGATAATGCCCATTAGCTTGATTTCCGTCCGAGGAGAGCACCTTCGTCTTTTTCAAGACGTTCGGGCTTGAGGCCTGCGACCCATGCCGCGTTGGCGATGGCATGGCTTGCTGTCGGGCCTGCGACGAAGAGGAAGAGACCGATCAGCACCAGCTTGAGCGTGGTGAGCGTGAGCCCCGCTTGCAGCATCATGCCCGCGAGCACAAGGGCGCTGCCCAATGTGTCGATCATGCCTGCGGCATGAATACGGGCCCAGAAATCCGGCAGGCGGATCAGGCCCAGCGCACCGATGACAAGGAAGGTGCCGCCGATGCTGAAACAGGCCCAGCTGGCGATCTGGATAACAAGGTCGAGGGTCATGCCTGACCTCCTTTGACGATCTCGTCGCGGGAGTCGGCTATGTCTCTTGACGGGTTGGCCGCACCGAGAAGCCTGTGGCGGACAAACTTCAGCACGGCGATGGTGCCGACGAAATTGATCAGGGCATAAAGAAGGGCGATGTCGAGAAAATCCGGGCGTCCGGTGAGAAAGCCCAAAAGGCCGAGGAGTAAAACCGTCAATGTACCGAAGGAATTGACCGAGAGTACCCGGTCATAAAGGCTCGGCCCCATGAAGGTTCGAATGATTACAAGAAGCATCGCAACAAAGACCGCGACAAGCGCAACGGCGAACATGGCAAGCGGATCACTCATGCCTGCGCTCCTTCAACGGCGGTGACGCGACGTCCCATCTCCTCAAGCGAAGGCACAAAGGCAGGCGTGACGGCATGGACCAGCAGAGCATGCTCTGCGGTCTCGATGGTGACCGTGCCGGGGGTCAGGGTGATGGAATTAGCAAAGATCACGCGGCCCATATCCGTCTGTTGGCTGGTGGGTATAAGGACAAACTGATGAGCGAGCTCTATCTTCCGAGAAAGGATGATGCGGGCCATGTCCTTGTTCGACTTAATGATTTCGATTATCAGCCAAAACCAGTAGGTCAGCAACGCAAAGCGGAGCTGTGTGGGCACTGTCTCGGCGTCAATGAGCCCCATGCGCGTGGTGATATAGACACATAAGCCGCAAGAGGCGACGCCCATGGACAGAAGGAACAGCGTGTAGTGGCCGGACAAGGTGAGCCAGAAGGCAAACAATGCGATGCCCAGGGCGATAGCTTTCGCCATTCGTCATTACCCTTTCGAGGGAAGCGGGGGGTAGCAGTCCGCAAAATGAATCGCGGTTGCAGTCATAACCTATTGTCGCCGCTCAAAGCCCGCAGGTAAAGCACTGCCGGATGCAATCGTCACGAAACCGCAACGGCGCTTTTAAACAGACACGGACGCTGTTATAGTTAAAAACTATGAGTGGGGGGCCGCGCATATATTTGCGGGTCAGACGGAAACACTGGCGGTCAGACTATTTTCTTCATCGATGCAAATGTTTGAGATGCGGCATTCTTGAAGACTTTGTGACCAGTAAAGCGACAAGCTGCCGGGCTGAAGTCGTGGTGGGGATGGAAGAGCGTTTAGACGAATCTGCGGGACCTGTAGTTGATACGGCGTTTGAAATCAGCGGCACCGTCAAATGGTTTGATGTTGTCAAAGGCTATGGTTTCATAGTTCCGGATGATGGACGAGACGATGTTCTGATCCATTCATCCTGCCTCAAACAATTCGGGCGTGACGGAGTAGAAGAGGGCACAACCCTGGTCTGTGAGGCCGTGCGTCGTCCGCGCGGCTATCAGGCTTTGCGCGTCCTCGAAATTGACGATTCAACCGCCGTTCAGAATGGTACGCAATCTGTCCGTCTACAGACGAACAGGTCACCGGCAACGGCCGTCGTGCCGGTCGGCGAATTCGAGATGGCGCTGGTCAAATGGTTTAACCGCGCCCGTGGCTATGGCTTTGTCACGCGCGGCGAGGGCACGCCGGATATTTTCGTTCACATGGAAACGCTGCGCCGCTTCGGTGTGCGCGACCTGATCCCCGGCCAGCAGGTGCGCGTGCGCTTCGGCGAGGGACCTAAAGGCTTGATGGTGGCCGAGATGGTTCCCGAAGAGGGAAGCCAAACGGATTTCGATCCCGAACAAGACTGATTTCAATGGCCTTATCGGCTACAAAGAGGCGCTTCGCAGGGCAACTGCGAAGCGTTTTGCTTTTTAGAGTTTGAGTGGTGGCGTAGATGCTGAACGACGATCAGGACGATAATCCGCCGGAAGGCTTCACCGCCTCCACGACGCGCGGACCTTATACGAGCCACAACGGGCCGTTTTATCACCGCGTTACGGCGGACGGGTTTCAGCACGGGGTCAGGGTGCGCGCCCGTCACTGCAATTCGCGCGGCATAACGCATGGCGGCATGCTGATGTCCTTTGCTGACGGCTTGCTGGGAACAGCTGTGTTCCGCGAAACCAAGACGGTGGCGCTGACGATCCGGATGAACTCGGATTTTCTCTCCTCCGCACGCCCCGGCGAATGGCTGGAAGGCACGGCGCGCGTGACGCGGGCCACCAAATCCGTCGCTTTTTGTGAGGCCGAGCTTTATGTCGGCAGCCGCGCCGTGCTGAAAGCCACCGGCGTTTTCAAGCTGATGGGGCGCCATAAGGTGCCGGACGGCGAACCCAGCGTCTCGTAAGACGCTGAATGGCTGATTTTGCGGTTTTGGGTGATTGGTCGGGGCAGAGAGATTCGAACTCCCGACCCTCTGGTCCCAAACCAGATGCGCTACCAGGCTGCGCTATGCCCCGACTGGTCCTCCCAATACACTGGTCTTTTGCGGCTCGCAACCGGCCTTCGACACCGGCAGGGAACGCAGGCGACGAATCAGGCCGCGGCGGGCAGGGCTTTGGCTACTTCATGCTCGCCGAGCCAATAGGCACGGGCGGCAAGGCGCTCGATCTGGTCCGCGGGCCAGACGGGGCTGTCGTTGCGCATTTGCGGGCCCGTGAGATCGAGCACACAGGCAATGTCGTGTTTGTTGAAACCCTGCGCGGCCAGAATGCGGGTCGCGGAGACAAAATCGAGATATGTCGTCATTGGGGGGCTCCTTTACGCAATTGGATCCGGCTTCGGACATGTGAAGCCGGGATGGCATGGGGGGATGCCGTGGCGGGCGGAGTTTCGCCCTGGCAGATGTCGTGGCCATGAGGCTTGTGCGAAGCTTTGGTGAAACTTGATGGCCTCGACCGGACGTGCCCCTTGTAGCTTGCAAATTCGGCTGAATTGGGGCCATAAGAGTATGAATTTGCGACGTTCTTCCGAAGTTTGCGTAACGGGGGAAGAACGACAGACGGAGCGGACATTATGGCGCGAGCGCGTATCTACAAGCCGGCGAAGAATGCGATGCAATCGGGCCAGGCCAAGACCAAATTATGGGTGCTGGAATTTGAAGCTTCGAGCGCCCGCAAGGTCGAGCCGCTGATGGGCTGGACAAGCTCGCCCGACACCAAGACACAGCTCAACCTGCGCTTTGAAAGCAAGGAAGCCGCTGTCGCCTATGCCGAAAAGAACGGCATCGAGTATCAGGTCTCCGAGCCCAAGGCCCCGCGCCCGCTGCTCAAAGCCTATGCCGACAATTTCAAGGCCGACCGCTCCGATCAATGGACGCACTGAACCACCTGCCGGTCCCGTAGCTCAGCTGGATAGAGCATCGGATTTCTAATCCGACGGTCACAGGTTCGAATCCTGTCGGGATCACCAAATTTCATCACGGCATATTTATTCCGCTCAGAGAATGCCGCGAAGGAAACGGGCACAGAAAAAGGGCCCGTCGCCGGGCCCTTAGACTTGTCTCCACCGATCAGCAGTTCTTACTGAATGGATGTGTTCACGGAGGTGAACTTGGTGGTCAGGCTGGTGCCCAATGTGCCGACGATGGCTGAAATGGCGACGGCGATGCCGGCCGCGATCAGACCGTATTCGATGGCCGTGGCGCCGCTTTCGTTTGCTGCGAATGTCTTCAAGAAGTTGCCCATTATCTCATTCCTCGATGCTGTCGGGGAGTCACGCCCCATTGCGATAAACAGTCCTGTCGGGAGGTCCATCCCAGTGGCTGTTTGTGATTTCAACTTATGAAGAGCGATCTAATATTCTCCTAAACGCGACGGTGCAATTTGAGGAAAAATTTGAGCCGGAAAGCGCACGGAATCGCACACGGAAAGATACAAATTTGCTGAAAAATTGAATGCCCACTCAAAAATGCCGTGAGCCTGCGGGAGAGGGAAAGTGACATTTTTAGGTGAATGCGGCAGAGCTTCATCTGAGGGGGTAATTCAGAAGGTCCGGTCACTGGAAAATTTTTCAGCATTTTCGGGAAATTTATGGCCGCACCGGATTAAAGATCGTTCATGCAGACAGAATGTCGCGCCCCGACAGTTCACATTTGCCCGTGGCAAGCCCATGATAGAGCCAAGCCGGACGAACCGGCGCGCCGGATACGGGCTGGGGATGAAGAGAGAAATGATATGATCTACACATTCATGAGCGTGATGCGCCATTTGATGATTGCTCTGGCTTTGAGCGGTGGCGCACTGACCGCATTGATGTTCGTGCCGGATGGATCGGCGCAGGCCGAAGACGCCGCTGCCAAATCCACCAAGCCGACCGAAGCCAGCGGACAGGAATTCTACCGTCGCGGCTATTACCCTGAGGCGCTGGAGGAATGGAAGAAGGCTGCCGAAGTGGAAAAGAGCGCCGGCGCGGCATTCCGTCTGGGTGAAGAATATTTCGATGCCAAAGTGGTCGAGCGCGATGTGCCGACCGCCATCAAATATTACGAGATGGGAGCCGTCGGCGGCGATGCACGCGCGCAGATGGATCTTGGCAGCATGTATGACAAAGGCTGGGGTGTGTCGCGCGATGCAGCCAAGGCGGCAAAATGGTTTGAAGCCGCTGCCATTCAAGGCATGGCTGAAGCCCAATACAATGTGGCGACCATGTATCAGGCAGGCGAAGGCGTCGCGAAAAGCGATGTGAAAGCCTATATGTATTACCTGCTCGCAGTTAAAAACGGCTTCCCGCAATTCGCGGCGAAAGAACTCGAAAATCTGTCGGGTGAAATGAAGACCGAAGACATCAAACAGGCAACGCTGCTTGCCCGCGATTTCGCGCCGGTGGTGACAACCGTGCAGAACGGTGTGCCCGCACGCTAACGTCCAAAGCCTGAGACACAGAAAATGTGGAGAGTCGCGGAGAAATCCGCGGCTCTTTTTCTTTGCATAGCGCCGACTTACCCTATGATCTGAGCCGGATGGAATTGAGGGAGCGCGCTATGTCGGAAGTCTGGTCGAACTGGTCTGGTTGGGTTAAAGCCTGGCCCAACGCAATCATCGAACCGGCAAGCGAGGAAGAACTCGCCGACGCCATGCGCGTGGCGCAAGCGCCGGTGCGCGTTGCAGGCAGTGGGCATTCTTTCACCGCTCTTGTCGAAAGCAGCGGCACGATCATCTCGCTCAACAAAATGTCGGGTCTGCTCGACCATGACAGCACCAAACACACGGCGCGGATCAAGGCGGGCACGACGATCCGCGATCTTGGCCCGATGCTGTTTGATCGCGGCATGGGCCTTGCCAATCAGGGTGACATCGACCGGCAGGCAGTCGCGGGGGCGGTGGGCACAGGCACACATGGCACGGGCGTCGGCCTCGGTTCTATTTCGGCGGCCGTCACCGGTTTCCGCCTCGTGACGGCGGCAGGCGACGTGATGAACGCCAGCGCCACGGAAAATCCTGATCTCTTCAACGCCGGTCGCGTGTCGATGGGCAGCCTCGGCGTGATGAGCGAAATCACCATGCAGGCATTGCCCGCCTATGCGCTGGAAGAAACCGGCGGGAGAATGCCCGTTGAAACGGTGCTGGCGCAAGTGGAGGAACTGCGCGACGCGCACCGGCATTTTGAATTTTTCTGGTTTCCCTATTCCGACGAAGCCATCGTCAAATTTTTGAGCGAAACCGATACGGAAGCCAAACCGCGCCGCCGCCGCGACGACGGAGCGGAAACGCGCGACGACAAAATATTCCGCCTCGCCTGCGACGTATCAATTTATTTGCCCTTCCTACGCGGTCCGATCCAGAAATATCTGACTTCAGCGAGCGGGCGCTATTCGCTGTCCACCGATGAGCCGGGCCGCGTGCGCTGGTCGCATGATGCGTTTCCGAGCGACCGCAACAATAAATTCAACGAAATGGAGTATGCAGTGCCCGCCGAAGTGGGACCGGACTGCGCACGCGAAGTGGCCGCGCATATGCGCAAATGCGGCATCAATTTCCTGTTCCCGCTTGAATACCGCTATGTGGCGGCCGATGACATCTGGCTGAGCCCCTTCTATCAGCGCGACAGTGTGACGATCTCGGTGCATCAATATCATCGCCAGCCCTATGCCGACTTGTTCGCGGGTGTGGAGGCGATCTTCCGCCGTTATCAGGGACGCCCGCATTGGGGCAAGCTGCATACGCAAAAGGCGAGAGACTTCGCCACCATGTATCCGCGCTGGGATGACTTTTGCAAATTGCGCGGTGAGCTTGACCCGCAGGCGCGCTTGCTAAACGCACATCTGAAAGACGTGTTCGGAGTGGAATGAGTATGAAACTCTCCGACTCTGAACGGGAGGCTTGCCGCGCAACACTGGCGCGGGACGGTGTTTGCGTTTTGCCCAATGTCCTCGACAAGGAACAGGCAACGGCAATGCGCCGGTCGCTGACGGAAACGGCGGACCTCTATCGGCAAAAGGGCGGCGAGACCTTCCTCCCTTATCTTGACCCGAATGATCGCAATATCCGCGTTTTCAATCTGATCGGATTGCATCCCGATTTTCGCGAGCTAATCCTGCACCCCACCGCCGTGTCGCTGGTGGAGGGATTGCTCGGCGACGGTTTCATGATTTCGAATTTCACGGCGAATATCGCGTTGCCCGGAAGCGCGTCGATGGCGCTGCATGCCGATCAGGCTTTGGTCGCGCCTTCGCCGTGGAGCGCGCCTTGGGCCATCAATATCATCTGGTGTCTTGATGATGCCAACGAAGCAAACGGCGCAACACGCTATATCCCCGGCAGTCACTTGTGGCAGAGCCTCGATGATTTGCCGGATGATCCGATGTCGTTGACGCAAGCATTTGAAGCACCGGTAGGGTCCATCGTGGCGATGGACGGGCGGACGTGGCACACGTCGGGCGCCAATGTGACCAAGGATAAAGAGCGCGCCTTGCTGTTTGGCTATTACACGCAGGATTTCATTCGCCCGCAGGTGAATTGGAATGTGCTGCTTGCACCTGAGACGATTGCGGCGCTGCCCGTTGATCTGTTCAATAAGTTGGGTCTTGGGCCGAGTGCCAATAGCCGTCAGGGTGGCGCGCTTTTGAAAGCGATGAAGGACCGTCAGTTGCAGCGTTGAGTGTTGTTCAAAGCGTCTCGACAATGGCGATGATCTGATCTTCGGCGACGGCATCTTCTTCTGCCACACGCAATTCCACCACACGGCAACGCGAAGGTGCGGCGACGGGGATTTCCATTTTCATGGATTCCAGAATGATGATGGCATCGTCCTCATCAACTTGATTGCCGACTTGCGCTTCGACTTTCCAGACTTTGCCTGCGATTTCGCTTTTAACTTCGATGCGTGCCATGTCGTCCTCCTCGAATTTCAGGTGCCGCTGGCAAGTGCCACGGATTTGACCAATGCCCAGACCTTCATACCGTCGTGCAAGCCCAATGTCTCTTGTGCGTTCGCCGTGATGCGGGCCTTGAGCATGTGCACTCCACCGAGTGATAGCGTGATATCGCATTGACCACCACCGGTTGGTGCGATGGCACTGATATGCGCTTCGATGATGTTCTGGATGCTGATATGGCGCGGCGGCTCAGTGGCGATGGCGACATCGCGCGCGTGGATGCGAAGCCGGACAATGGTGCCGACTTCAAGCGGCAGAAGCGGCAGATTGATACGCGCCGCACCAAGCGACAGGCTGGTGGAATGATGCGCTGTGTCATGTGCGGCAACTGTCGCCTCGACAATGGCGGCGGGATCGCCGGCGCCATCATCACCAAGAATGAGGCGCTGCATCTCCGGCTGGTTCAGCACACCGGCGACACCACCGGAAGCGGCGACGCGGCCTTCGTTCAGCACGACAACCCGGTCGGCCAGACGCGCGATCTCGTCGATGTTGTGGCTGACATAAAGGATCGGCAAATCGAGGCGGCGATGCAGCGCTTCGATGAAAGGCATGATGTCGGCGCGGCGGCGCGGGTCGAGGCTCGACAGAGGCTCGTCCATGAGCAGGAGACGCGGTGCGGAAAGAAGCGCGCGACCGATGGAAACGCGTTGTGCTTCGCCGCCGGACAGATGATGCGGGCGGCGGGCGAGAAGCGCGCCGAGGCCGAGGAGGTCGATCACTTCGTCGCGCGATACGCATTGGCCGGACGTGCGCCGCGCTGCGCCATAGTCGAGATTTTGCGCGACGCTAAGATGAGGAAAGAGCAGGGCGTCCTGAAAGACATAGCCGATGCGGCGATGCTCCGGCGCAATAAAGCGGCGCATGGTAGCGTCGCTGAGAGATTCACCATCGAATATCACATGGCCTTGGTCAGGATGCACAAGGCCCGCGATCATTTGCAGCAACATGCTTTTGCCCGCACCCGACGGGCCGATGATGCCGGTGACGCCGCTTGGCGCTTCGAGCGTCACATCAAGGGTGAAGGCGTCTACGCGTCGTTGAAGAGAAAGGCTCAAACCGTTCATGCCCGCCCCCTGATGCGCTTTTGTGCGGCACGCGCGAGATATTCCGACGCGAGGAGCGCACCGGCGGCAAGCAGCAGAGACAGGAGGACAAAACGCAAAGCGCGGATTTCTCCGTCCGGCAATTGCAGTGCTGAATAAAGCGCGATGGGCAGCGTTTGTGTTTCGCCGGGAATGTTAGCGACGAAAGTGATGGTCGCACCGAACTCGCCAAGCGCACGGGCAAAGCCGAGAAGCGATCCGGCAATGATGCCCGGCAGGATGAGCGGCAGGGTGATCGAGATGAACGCATCCGCTTTGCTTGCGCCAAGCGTGCGCGCGGCGGATTCGAGCTTCGGATCGACGGCTTCAAAGCTCAGCCGGATCGCCCGCACCATGAGCGGAAAACCCATGATGGCTGACGCCAGCGCCGCGCCTTTCCAGTTGAACGCAAAGGAAAAGCCAAACCAGCTTTCAAGCCAATGACCGATGGGGCCGTTGTGACCGAACAACAGCAGCAGCACATAGCCCGTGACGACCGGTGGCAACACGAGCGGCAGATGCACCAATCCATCAGCGAGAACTTTGCCGCGAAAATCGCGCCGCGCCAGTAGCCACGCAACCGCAATGCCGAAGGGCAACGACAGGCCCGTGCCGACGAGGCCTGTCTTCAGTGACAGCCAGAGCGCCTGCGCCTCGGCAGGCGAGAGGCTCAAACTGAAAAGCGTGCCGGACATGCTTCAGGCACCAGCCGCATGGAGACGCGCGAAACCGGCGGCGAGATCTTCTTTCAGGTCTTCCACATCTTCGAGGCCTGCGTGAATGCGGATCAACTGGCCACCGAGATCGGTCGGAGTGGCCGTGCGGTTACCTTTCAGCTCTTGCGGCACGATGAGGCTTTCAAAGCCGCCCCATGAATAGCCCATGCCCATCAGCTCCATGCCGTCGAGCATGGCGGCGAGTGCTTCGTCGCTGTACGGTTTGAGGACAAAGGAAAACAAGCCGCATGCACCTGTGAAATCGCGCTTCCACAGTGCGTGATCCGGATGGCTTTCGAGCGCGGGGTGAATGACACGGGCGACTTCGGGCCGTGTTTCGAGCCAGCGAGCAAGCGCAATGCTTGTCTTCATGTGACGTTCAAGCCGCACCGACAAGGTGCGCAGGCCGCGCAACACCAGATAAATGTCGTCGGGCGCGACGCTCTGGCCGAGCTTGGTATAGATGAAAGAGGTTTGCGGCCACGTGGCTTCGTTGGCGGTGATGGAGCCCATCATCACATCGGAATGACCGCAGAGATATTTCGTGACCGCCTGAATGGAAATATCCGCGCCATGCGCAAGCGGTTTGAAATAGAAACCTGAGCCGTATGTGTTGTCGGCAATGACAATGGCACCACCTGCATGCGCCGCTGCGGCGATGGCGGGCATGTCCTGAATTTCGAATGTGTTTGAACCGGGCGACTCCACATAGACGACCGTCGTGTTGGGCTGCATCAGCGCGGCGATGCCCGCGCCGACATGAGGATCATAATAAGTGACCTCGACACCCATGCGCGGCAGCATCTTGTCGCAAAAACCCCGCGTCGGCCCGTAAACCGTATCGACCATCAACAGATGATCGCCTGATTTCAGATGCGCCATGAGCGCTGTGGTGACAGCGGCGACGCCCGAGGCCGTGAGCAGCGTATTGTGACCACCTTCCAGGGCGCTGATGGACTCCCGCAGCGCGGTCGCCGTCGGGCTGCCGTGGCGGCCATAGGTATAGGGCTGACCCTTGGATTTGAGGATTTCCAGCGTCGGGTGCAGAATGGTCGAAGCGTGATAGACGGGCGGATTGATCATGCCGAAATTGGCATGGGGGTCGCGACCGGCGGTGACGACGAGCGTATCGGGTCTTTGGTCGGTCTTTTTGGTCATCAACCCTCGCATTCACACGTCATGCCCTTTTCTGGGCCATTTGCGGCCATGAGCGTTTGGCCCCGCCCGCCGGTTCAGTGTAAGAAGGACGCATAGCAACGCAAGTCCCTGTCTGAACGAGAAACCCATATGAACAATCGGCTCGTCGCCTTTCTGGTTGGTATCGTCATCGGTGCCTTTGCACTTTATTTCTTTCTGCCCGGCCCCGCGACCCATCTTACAGCCGCGCAACCCGTTGCCACAGACGCCGCCGCCAAGAAGGCAGGCCCGACCGCTGCCGCCGCCGCGACACTCGATCTGGTGCGCAAACGCGGCTACATGCAATGCGGCGTGAGCCAGGGTCTGGCGGGCTTTTCCAACCCCAATGACAAGGGAGAGTGGAGCGGCATCGACGTTGATTTCTGCAAGGCGGTTGCCGCTGCCGTATTCGGCGATGCCAATAAAGTGAAATACCGCCCGCTGAGCGCCAAGGACCGTTTCACGGCACTCCAATCGGGCGAAATTGATCTTCTGTCGCGCAACACCACATGGACTATGTCACGCGATACATCACTCGGTTTCGATTTTGCCGGTGTCATCTATTATGACGGGCAAGGCTTCATCGTCAAAAAAGCATCGGGCATCACAAGTGCCGCACAACTCGACGGAGCCACGATCTGCACCCAGACGGGCACGACGACAGAACTCAACATGGCCGATTATTTTCGCGGCCACGGCATGGACTACAAGGTGCTGGCCTTCGAGAAGAACGAAGAATCCCTGAGCGCCTATGACGAAGGCCGCTGCGATGCCTATACGACTGACGCTTCCGGCCTGTTCGCGCAACGCCTGATCATGAAAAATCCCGACGAACATCTCGTGCTGCCGGAAGTCATTTCCAAAGAACCGCTCGGACCATTGGTGCGCCAAGGCGATGCGCAATGGGCCGATGTTGTGCGTTGGACATTGTTCGCGCTGATCAATGCCGAAGACCTCGGCGTCCGCCAAAGCAATGTCGAGATGATGAAGGTTAGCGACAGCCCAGACATCAAGCGCCTGCTCGGCACAGAGGGCGCCTATGGCCAAGCCTTGGGCCTCAGCAACAATTGGGCCGCCGATGTGATCAAGGCGGTCGGCAACTATGGCGAAATGTATAATCGCACGGTCGGACCCGACACGCCGCTCGGCATTCCGCGCGGGCTGAATGCACTGTGGAAAAACGGCGGGCTGATGTACGCCCCTCCGATCCGCTGAACGACGCGGGGGCGGGGACATGAGACCACCGGATAAAAACAAAAGCTTCGGCCCTATGGCGTGGACCAACCCGCGTCTGCGCTCGCTCGTCTATCAGCTCGGTGCGATTGCCGCCACGATCGCAATTTTCACTTTTTTCGCACTGACCGCGCGGGCCAATCTCGAACGCCAGAACATCGCGTCCGGCTTCGGCTTCATGAATAACACGGCAGGTTTCGGCGTCATCCAGACGCTGATCCCCTATAGCGAAGAATCTTCCTATGGCCGCGTTTTCCTCGTCGGCCTCGCCAATACATTGCTGGTCGCGGTCATCGGCACGGTCTTCGCGGTGGCGCTCGGTTTCGTCATCGGCGTGGCGCGGCTGTCTGGCAATTGGCTCGTGTCGAAACTCGCAGCCGTCTATGTCGAGGTCTTCCGCAATATTCCGCTGCTGCTGCAATTGTTCTTCTGGTATTTCGCCATCCTGCGCCCGCTGCCCGCGCCGCGCGAAAGCATCGTGTTGCTGCCCGATGTGTTCCTGTCCAATCGCGGCGTCGCGATGCCTGCGTTTCATCCGACCGATGCGACAAGCCTGTTCCTGATCGCGCTGGCGGTGGCCATTGTCGGCATCATCGTGCTGCGGCGCTGGGCGCGAAAACGCCGCCTCGCGACGGGGCAGAGCTTTCCGGACGGACGCATCGCGCTCGGTCTTCTCATCGGCTTACCTCTGCTCGTCTTTTTCGCCGTCGGCGCTCCGGCACAAATCGAACCACCGGTCATGGGCAAGTTCAATTTCGACGGCGGCTGGCGTCTGCTGCCGGAATTTGTCGCGCTCACCTTCGGCCTTGTCGTCTACACCGCTGCTTTCATCGCCGAGATTGTGCGCTCCGGCATTTTGTCGGTGAGCAAGGGCCAGACGGAAGCAGCGCACGCCATCGGCCTCAACAACAGCCAGACCTTGCGCCTCGTCGTCATCCCGCAGGCGCTGCGCGTGATCGTGCCGCCGCTGACGAGCCAGATTTTAAACCTCACAAAAAACTCATCACTCGCCGTCGCCATTGCCTATCCCGATCTCGTGTCGATCTTTGCAGGCACGGTGCTCAACCAAACGGGGCAGGCGATTGAAGTCATCGCGCTCACGATGGCCGTCTATCTCGTCATCAGTCTTGCCACGTCCTTTGCGATGAACACCTATAATGCGCGCGTCGCGATTGTGGAGCGATGAGCATGACAGCGGTGAAATGGGCGCATAAAAATCTATTCTCCGGTGTCTGGAATACGATCCTGACGCTCGCAGCGATCTATCTTATCGCGGTGGCGGTCCCTGCCATATTCGACTGGATGATTTTCAGCGCCGTATGGACCGGCGACAGTCGCGCCGCTTGCCTTGTGCCTGACGCCGGTGCCTGCTGGCCTTTCGTCACCGCCAATCTCAAGCAATTCATCTATGGCCGATATCCCGACGCCGAACTCTGGCGCGTCAATCTCACATTCGCGCTGGGCCTCGCAGGTCTTGTGCCGATCCTCATCCCGTCAATGCCTGCCAAACGCTGGAACCTGATCTACCTCGTCGTCGCCTATCCGTTGATCGCCATTGTGCTGCTGGCAGGCGACAGGCCGGGCCTTGTCGGCGTCGAGACAAGTCTCTGGGGCGGATTGCTCGTAACTCTGGTTGTGGCCATCACCGGCATTGTCGTGTCGCTGCCGCTCGGTGTACTGCTGGCCCTTGGACGCCGCTCCGAGATGCCGGTGATCCGCATGTTATCCATCGGCTTCATCGAGTTCTGGCGCGCCGTGCCGCTCATCACCGTGCTGTTCATGGCGAGCGTCATGCTGCCATTGTTTCTGCCGGAAGGCGTGAGCTTCGACAATCTGCTGCGCTGCCTCATCGGCGTTGCGCTGTTCTCATCGGCCTATATGGCCGAGGTGGTGCGCGGCGGCTTGCAGGCGATCCCGCGCGGGCAATATGAAGCGGCGCGTGCGGTCGGCATGAGCTATTGGCAGACGATGGGGCAAATCATTTTGCCACAGGCGCTGCGCCACGTCATTCCGGGCATCGTCAACACGTTCATCGGGTTGTTCAAGGATACGACGCTTGTCCTCATCGTCGGTATTTTCGATTTGCTGGGGCAGGTGAGGGCGCAGTTGAGCGATCCGACATGGATTGTGCCGCAGGGTGCGACCACAGGTTATGTTTTCGCGGCGCTTGTCTTCTGGCTCTTCTGCTTCGGCATGTCGCGCTACTCGGTGTTCATGGAACGCCGCCTCGATACGGGTCATGGGAAAAACTAATGTCAGATAAATCAAAAATCATGATCGGTGTGGAGAACGTCAACAAGTGGTACGACGATTTTCATGTGCTGAAAAATATCAACCTGACGGTGCGCGAAGGCGAACGCATTGTCATCGCCGGTCCGTCGGGCTCCGGCAAATCAACACTGATCCGCTGCATCAACCGGCTTGAAGCGCATCAGCAAGGCCGCATCATCGTGGATGGCGTGGAACTGACCGACGATCTGAAACGCATCGACGCTGTGCGCCGCGAAGTCGGCATGGTGTTCCAGCAGTTCAATCTCTTCCCGCATATGAGCGTGCTGGACAATTGCACATTGGCCCCTATCTGGGTCCGCAAGATGCCGAAAGACGAAGCCGAAGCGCTGGCGATGAAATATCTCGAACGCGTGAAAATTCCCGAACAAGCCACGAAATTCCCCGGCCAATTGTCCGGTGGCCAGCAACAACGCGTCGCCATTGCCCGCGCGCGCTGCATGCAACCCAAGATCATGCAGTTTGACGAACCCACATCGGCTCTTGATCCCGAGATGATCAAAGAAGTGCTCGACGTGATGGTCGAACTCGCACTCGACGGTATGACCATGGTCTGCGTCACCCACGAAATGGGCTTCGCTCGCCAAGTCGCCAACCGCGTCGTCTTCATGGATCAGGGCGAAATCGTGGAAGAGGCCGAGCCTGAGACATTTTTCAGCTCGCCGAAGAACGAACGGACGAAAGCGTTTCTGGCTCAGATTTTGTGAGGGGCTTGGAGTTAACGTCCAATATTTAGTTCGATGTTGGAGCCCTCAGGTTTTTCAAATAGCGCAGTGCATCAATAAATTTGCGCGCCTTCGCTTCGTTGTATGTAGTTACTTTCGTAAACTCTCTACCTTCCTTATTTGCTATACGAATGATGTAGTAATCTCGCTTCGCATAGAGATCAATTTGGCCTAGGGAATTGTAATAAATTCGCAGGCTATTCCCCTTCGTCGTTACGTTTGACGAACCGGATACTATTGCGACGGAGTTAGTTATTGCGACAGCGGTGCCGATGCCGTTGCTTTTTGACTCCACGCCATACCCCAGCCAAATAAAATCGTCTTCAAATGCAATTGCATCAGGTTTTCGTTTGGCTGGTAGCTCCATAAAGACTTGTTCGATAATGCTTTTGGCACCAGACTCGTTGATGGTGGGAGAGGGCGGAGCGGTGTAGGCGACGGGCCTAGCGCAACCAATCACTAGAAAAAACAGGGCAGGGATGAGATATTTCATGCTCTTTCCAATATATGATTGGTAGGCGGTCTATATTTGGAGAGAACATCTTTGTTGTAGCCAATTGAAACTGCAAGCGGCGTACGGAGTTGATCGGGGGAAAGGCCCTCACCCAACCCTCTCCCAGAGGGAG
>JAUSLL010000059.1 GCA_030649335.1 Parvibaculum sp.
AAAGGCAAACGCGGCCTCATCATGGGCGTCGCCAATGATCATTCCATCGCCTGGGGCATCGCCAAAATGCTCGCCGATCACGGTGCGGAACTCGCCTTCACCTATCAGGGCGATGCGTTCGGCAAACGTGTGAAACCGCTGGCCGACAGTGTCGGCTCCAAGATCCTGCTGCCCTGCGATGTCACCGACAGCCAGAGCATGGACACGGTGTTCCGTACACTGAAGTCGGAATGGGGCACGATCGATTTCGTCGTCCATGCCATTGCCTATTCCGACAAGAACGAACTCAAAGGCCGCTACGCCGATACGAGCCGCGAAAACTTTTTGCGCTCGATGGATATTTCCTGCTTCTCCTTCGTCGAGGTCGCGCGCCGCGCCGCCGAGATGATGCCGAACGGCGGCTCGCTCGTGACGCTGACTTACGAAGGCGCGCAGCGCGTCATGCCCAATTACAATGTCATGGGCGTCGCCAAGGCCGCGCTCGAAGCCTCTGTGCGTTATCTCGCATCGGACTTGGGCCGCGAAGGCGTTCGCGTCAATGCGATTTCGGCAGGCCCCATGCGCACATTGGCAGGCTCGGCCATCGGCGACGCGCGTTTCGTGCACAAGTGGAACAAGACCCATTCGGCGCTCAAAGAAACCATCGAGCTTGAGCATGTCGGCGGCGCAGGTCTTTATCTGCTGTCCGACCTCTCGGCCCGCGTCACCGGCGAAATCCATTACGTGGACAGCGGCTACAACATCATCGGCTTGCCGCGCGCTGAAGAGATGGAGTGAGGCTTAGGGCTTCACTCGTCATTGCGAGCGCCAGCGAAGCAATCCAGCAACGGCACCCGCGGTCGATATGGATTGCCGCGTCGCTTCGCTCTTCGCAATGACAAAAAGCGCCGGATCACTCCGGCGCTTTTCTGTTTCAAAGCTCAGACCTTAGTAGAACATGTTCCACACGATCTGGGCGACAACGCCGTTCGAGGCGCGCACGAGATAGACGTTGTTGCCGACACGCACCCACTGGTAGCCGTAAGACGGACGGGCGAGGTGATAGGCGCGGTGGTCCACAACATAGGCGCGGTGACGATAGCCCTCGGGCAGACGGTCGCCACGGTTCCAGGTCCGACGGGCGTCATAGCCACGCGGGGCCTTCCACGCCGGACCGCGCACCGCATCATAATGGCGACCGTTGTAGGTATACTGACGATGATGGGCCCGCGGGCGGGCGTCGCGGTCGTGACGACCGTTGTTCTGGCCCCACTGACCGCCGCGATTGGTCCGGTCCCAATTGCCGTTGTCATTGTTCCGGTTCTGGTTCTGCGTCTGGCCGTTGCCCTGACGGTTGTCGTTGTTCTGGGCGCGACCGTCATTCTGCGTCTGGCCATTGCCCCGACCATTGCGATCGTTCTGAGCCTGACCACCGCCATTGCCCTGACCATTGCCGTTATTTTGGCCCTGATTATTCTGGCCCTGCTGGTCGCCGCGGTTCGGGCGATCCTGTCCGCTACGATCCTGGCCACTGCGATCCTGATTATCGCCACGGTCCGGACGTGTCTGGCCCTGCTCCGACCGCGCATCGCCGGGCGCGGCGATTGCGGTTCCTGACAGGAGGCTCAATGCGAGAGCGGCTGCAAATGCGGTTTTCATTTCTGGCTCCATAAGGCGCTGCCGGAATCGGCTGCTTTGCCTCGTTGAAACAGACATTAGGCCCGCACATCTGAACCAATGCTGGGGTCGGAATTTATCTGGCGTTCATGTGAAAGCGCGAGAGCCAGTCTTTTCCCCTTGAAGGAGAGGCCCGCAAAAAAGCGCCGGATCATTCCGGCGCTTTTCTCATTTCAGGTTTCGGACCTTAGTAAAACATGTTCCAGACGATCTGAGCCACGAGGCCGTTCGAAGCGCGCACGAGATAGACGTTATTGCCGGCACGCACCCACTGATAGCCATAGGGCGGACGGGCGAGGTGATAAGCACGATGATCAATCACATAAGAGCGGGCGCGATAGCTGGAGTGCATACGGTCACCACGGTTCCAGACGCGACGGGCATCATGTCCGCGCGGCGCATGCCAGGCCGGCGCACGCACTGAATTGTAGTGGCGGCCCTTGTAAGAATACTGACGATGGGCCTGCGTGCGGGCGTCATGGTGGCGGCGATTGTTATTCTGCGTCCAATGGCTGCCGCGATTGTTCCGGCTCCATTTGTTGTTGTCACGATCCCGGTTCTGTTTGCGGGCGTGGGCATCGCCCTTGCGGTGATCGTTCCTGTTGCTCCGCGCGTGGCTTTTGGTCCGGTCACGATCATTGCTCCGGCTCTGATGCTGGCCTTTGGACCTGTCGCTCTTTTGGGCTTTATCGTTCTTCTGGCCCTGATGCTGGCCCTGCGGACTACCCTGATTGTCGCGCGGGGCGGCAATGGCGGGGGCGGCCAGCATGGACAGCGCGAGTGTGGCTGCAAAAAATGTCCTCATCTGAATTTTTCTCCCTTGTTGGTAATCCCGACAATCGGGGCTGCATCGTTTCGACAATCCGAAACTAAGCCACCGCGCCTGAACAAGGACTGGGAGGGTTGTTATCTGAGGTTCATGTTGGCCGATGTTGAATTTGTCCCACCTAAGCGGCGCAAACGAGCGACAGAAACGGGGCAAACAAAAAAAGGCGCCGGATTACTCCGGCGCCTTTTTGCTGAAATCACAGGCTTCAGTAAAACAGATTGAACACGATGTTCGAGATCACACCGTTCGACTGGCGAACGAGGAAGACGCTGTTGCTCACACGCACCCACTCATAGCCATAGGGCGGGCGGTTCAAGTTGTAAGCGCGGTAATCCACGACATAGGCGCGGTCGCGGTAATTCTTCGGCAGCTTGTCGCCGTTGTGCCAATGACGTTTCGCGTCATGGCCACGCGGGGCTTTCCACGCGTTCGCACGGTAAGAATCGCGGCGTTTGCCGTCATAGCTGTACTGACGCTTTGAAGATTGTGCCTTGTCGTTCTTCTGTGAATGACTGTCCTGCTTCTGGGACTTCTGAGGCTCTTGCTTCTGGGGCTCTTGCTTCTTGGACTTCTGGGTATCTTGCTTGGAATGACTTTGTTCCTGACGATCACGATCGCCGGAATTGCCTTTGTTGTTATCGGAGGCGGCCATGGCGGGCATCGCAAGCACCGACAAAACCGCTGAGATGGTGAGAATTTTTTTCATTTCTATTCCTTGTTGGCCCGGTCGAGCCTGTCGTCATGCGACGCTCAAACAACGGATGCTCAGCTTTTGGGGGCAAGCTCAACATTTCCATAAGGCGAGGCATTTGTGTCTTCGGTGGGGCCAAATGGTGTCCTTCTGAAATGCGGACGGAACGCGACTAATGCGCATCAAAAAAGGGCGCCGGATTTCTCCGACGCCCTCTCTAATTCTTAAGTCGCAAAAATCTCAATCGCGACGTGATCCCTTTGTCGCTTAGTCGCGACGGGGACGACGTGCGCGGTCGCCGCCTTCGCGCTTTTCGCGGGGCTGCTCGGCAGGTTCGTTTTCGTAAACGATTTCTTCGCCGGTTTCCTGGTTCACGTGTTTCATCGACAGGCGCACCTTGCCGCGATCGTCAAAGCCCAAGAGTTTGACTTTGACCTTGTCGCCTTCTTTGACAACGTCGGAAACTTTTTCGACGCGTGTCGGGGCCATCTGCGAGATATGCACGAGGCCGTCACGCGGGCCGAAGAAGTTGACGAAAGCGCCGAAATCGACGGCCTTCACAACTGTGCCTTCGTAGATCATACCCACTTCCGGCTCGGCCACGATGCCGCGGATCCATTCGAGCGCCTTGCGGATCGATTCACCGTCGGACGAGGCCACTTTGATTGTGCCGTCATCCTGAATGTCGATCTTCGCGCCGGTCTTTTCGACGATTTCGCGAACGACCTTGCCGCCCGTGCCGATGACTTCACGGATTTTATCCGTCGGCACCTGAATGACTTCGATGCGCGGTGCATGCTCGCCCATTTCAGGACGCGCTGTGTCGAGCGCCTTGGCCATTTCTTTCAGGATGTGGATACG
>JAUSLL010000124.1 GCA_030649335.1 Parvibaculum sp.
CCCTCGACAAAACCCTTATTCCATGTCATTTTCCGCCGCGTTTTACTTACATTCCTGAAAGCATTGGAGGCACGTGATGCCCAGTTACAAGGCGCCGGTCGAGGATTTTCTGTTTCTGTTTCATGAGCTTCTCGGCATCGAAAAACGGACCGATTTACCGGGTTTTGCGGAACTCACCCCCGACATGACAGCCGCTATTCTCGAAGGCGGCGCGAAGTTTTGCGAGGAAGTCCTCCAGCCGCTCAATCAGATCGGCGATGAAGAAGGCTGCTACCTCGAAAACGGCGTCGTGCGCACGCCTAAGGGTTTCAAAGAAGCCTTCCGCGCTTACGCAGACGGCGGCTGGAACAAGCTTGGTGTGGCTGAGGAACTCGGCGGCGCGAACCTTCCCTCCGTCATCACATTCGCTTTCTCTGAAATGGGCTCATCGTCCAATCAGGCTTTCGCCATGTATCCCGGCCTCACAGGGGCCGCGCTCGGGGCGCTCTGGGCAACGGGCGAAGACTGGATGCGCGATCACGTCGCGCAGCGCATGGCGGACGGCGACTGGGCCGGCACCATGTGCCTCACCGAACCCCATTGCGGCACCGACCTGAAACTGATGAAAACCCGCGCCGTGAAACAGGACGACGGTTCCTACCGTCTCACCGGCACGAAGATTTTCATCTCCGGCGGCGACCACGACCTGACCGACAACATCATCCACATGGTCATCGCCAAATTGCCGAACGACGAAGGCAAATTCGTTGACGATCTGGGTACCGTGAATTTCTTCATGGTTCCCAAAATGCTCGTCGATGAAAAGACCGGCAAAATCACAGGTCCGAACGGCGTCTCCGTCGGCGCTGTCGAAAAGAAAATGGGCATCAAGGGCAATGCCACCTGCGTCATGAATTTCGACAACGCGGTCGCCTATCACCTCAAGGGCCGCGCACCGGAAAAGAAAACCGAAGACGGCAAGGTCGTGAAGTCGAAATCGGCTGGCATGGCCGGCATGTTCGGCATGATGAACGGCGCGCGCATGGGCGTCGGCATTCAGGGCATCGCAGCGGGCGAAGTCGCCTACCAGAACGGCGTGGCCTATGCCAACGACCGCCTCGCGGGCCGCTCGCTCACAGGCGCGAAAAACCCCGATGGTCCGGCTGACCCGATCATGGTCTTCCCCGATGTGCGTCGTCTGCTCATCTCGTCGCGCGCTTTCGTGGAAGGTGCGCGTGCGCTCGCCATGTATGTCTCGTTCCTCTTCTCGGTTGCGCGCTCCAGCAAAGACGAAGCCGAACGTCAGGAAGCCGAAGATCTGAGCCAGCTCTTCACACCGGTCATCAAAGCCTATTTCACAGACAAAGGCTTTGAAGCCGCCAATGCCTCGATGCAGGTTTTCGGTGGTCACGGCTATATCCGCGACAACGGCATGGAACAGTTCGTGCGCGATGCGCGTATCAATCAGGTCTATGAAGGCGCCAACGGCATTCAGGCGCTCGATCTCGTCGGCCGCAAGATGACCTCCAAGGGTGGCCGCGCCACGCTTGCCTATTTCGCCAAACTCGAAGCCTTCATCAAGGAAATCGAAGGCGACGCGGAAATGAAAGTCTATATCGACGCGCTGCGCACAGGCTATGGACGCTTGGGCGAGGCGGCGGGCTGGCTGATGCAGAACGCACCCAAAAACTACGACAATGCGGGTGCCGCCTCCTATGACATCCTCAACATCTTCGGCACGGTCACGCTGGCGTGGATGTGGGCACAGATGGCCAAGGTCTCGCTGACCAAGCTCAAGGAAGGCACGGGCAATCCGGACTTCTACAAGCGCAAGCTGACGCTGGCGCGCTACTGGGCCGAACGCGAAGTGCCGATGACCGCCGGCTGGCTAGAACGCGCCAAGGCAGGCGCCGATGGCCTGATGGAACTCGACGCTATGCAGTTCTGACCTCACGTCACGAGACTGACACATCAGGGCGCACCTTCGGGTGCGCCCTTTTTTGCGGGTGCCGCTTGGGTCTATCGCTCGCCGCCAACACAGGTCACAATAAAGGGACACATTCCCCCGCGTGAAGGCCAGAACCCAGTGACACCGCTCCCCATGCCCCCGCCGCACGAAGGTGCATCGCTCCTCGCACCGATCATCTTTCTGGCAGCCTCCGTCATCGCGGTGCCGCTGTTCAAGCGCCTGCGTCTGGGCTCGGTTGTGGGCTATCTCGTCGCGGGCGTCCTCATCGGCCCGGCAGGCTTTGCCCTTTTTTCTGATTCCGGTGCGATCCTCGCTTTTGCCGAACTCGGCATCGTCATGCTGCTGTTCATCATCGGGCTGGAGCTGAAGCCCTCGCGCCTTTGGTCCATGCGGCGCGATATTTTCGGTTTTGGCCTCGGCCAGATTTTGCTTTGCGGCATAGCGCTTGCGGGGCTTAGCGCCTTAGCGGGGCTGAACTGGCGTGCGGCCGTCGTCGCGGGCGCGGGTCTCGCGCTGTCCTCCACCGCCTTTGGCGTACCTATGTTGGAAGAACGCGGCGCACTCGCGCAACGCTACGGTCAGCGCGCCTTCGCGGTTCTGCTCATGCAGGACCTCGCCATCGTGCCCTTGTTGGCGCTCGTCGCCCTCATTGCGCCCGGCAGCACCGGCGACAGCGGTGCATGGACGCAAACGCTCATCATCCTCGGGGCGGTTGCCGCCGTGGTGCTTTCGGCACGCTATCTGCTCAACCCGATTTTCCGCATCCTCGCCAATGCCGATGCGCATGAAATGATGACCGCCGCCGCCCTTCTTGTCGTGCTGGGCGCCGCCTTCATCATGCAGGCCGCCGGTCTCAGCATGGCCATGGGCGCGTTTCTCGCGGGCGTCTTGCTGGCTGAATCCAGTTTCCGCCACGAGCTTGAAGCCGATATCGAACCTTTC
>JAUSLL010000061.1 GCA_030649335.1 Parvibaculum sp.
AAGCCCATGCCGTCAATCCGCGCACGTTGGAAATCTGCGACAGCATCGGTGTTTCGGCGGTCGCGCTCAGTGCGTCCGGCGCCAGCGCGAATGACGCAGGCTTTGTGCGTTTCATGGGCAAGCTCAGCGGACCGGAATTCGGCGCGCTGCCCTATGAACGTCAGGATGCCGCCGCGCTCACGCACACGCCCTTCCCGCTCACAAATATCCCCCAGCCAAAGTTTGAAGCCGCGCTTGATGCCGCCATCCGCGCCAATCCGCTCATCAGCTTTCAACGCGGCGTTTCTTGTGTGGCCACCGCTGAGCATGAAGACAGCATCACCGCCACACTCGAAAATTCAAAAGCCGGCACACGCGAGGACATCACCTGCCAATATGTGATCGCCGCTGATGGTGCGAACTCGCCCATGCGCCAGCGCCTTGGCATCGGCATGCAGGGGCCCGAAGCCCTCCAGCATAATCTGATGATCCATTTCGAAGCGGACCTGCGCGACATCACCGACGCACGCCCAGGCGTCCTCTATTTCCTGTTCGACCCCATGACCTCCGGTGTGATGATCGCTTACGATCGCGCGGGCACATGGGTGCTAATGCACCCGTTTGATCCGCAGGTGACGCCCGCCGAAAGTTTCGACGAGGCGACCTGTCTCAAATTCATCGAAGACGCTGTGGGCGCGGAGTTGCCGCCGGTGAAAATTCACAATATCGGCGCATGGACCATGTCAGCCCAGATTGCGGATACTTATCGCGCGGGTCGCATCTTCCTCGCGGGCGACGCCGCCCATCGTTTTCCGCCCACCGGCGGTCTCGGCCTCAACACAGGTGCGGTGGACGCGCAGAACCTTGCGTGGAAACTCGCCGTCGTGCTGAAGGGTGAAGCGGGAGAGGCCTTGCTCGATACTTATGAAGCCGAGCGCCGTCCTGTCGCCGTGGTCAACAGCGAGCAGAGCCTCACCAACGCGTCGAAACTCTTTGACCTCATCGCCGTCATCCTCGGCTTTGATCCCGCCGGAACCCAGACGACTTACGAGGCCATTACAGCGGCGCGCAAAACGTCGCCAGAGCTTCTCGTCGCTGTGGAGGCCCAGCGCCCGCATTTCGACAGCTTCAATTTGCAGCTTGGTTATTGCTACGCCTCCACCGCCGTCATCGACGCACCCGCGCTGCAATCCGCCGCCGAGACCAACATCAGCAATTATGTACCCTCATGGTTGCCCGGTGCACATCTGCCGCATCGCTGGGTAACGCATCAGGGCGCGCGCAAATCGCTGCTGGCCCTTGTGCCCGGCGACCGCTTCACGCTCATCGCCGGTCCCGACGCGTCAGCTTGGTCTGATGCCGCCGCCGATGCTTCGCTCAATGTCTTGCGCTTCGGCACAGATTTTTCAGACGAAACATCGGGCTGGTCCGACCTCACCGATCTGCCCGCCGATGGTGCGCTGCTCATCCGCCCTGACGGCCACATCGCCGCCCGGCTTGAAAGCCTCGCTGCCGGTCACGGCCCCGCCCTCACCCGCCACATGGCGCACCTTCTCTCGCGCGCCGGATAGGAAACGAAAATGGATCTCGGATTATCCGGACGCAAAGCCATCATCTGCGCCTCCTCGCGCGGGCTCGGCAAAGCCTGCGCCACAGCGCTCGCGCGCGAAGGTGTTGATGTGGTCATCAACGGACGCAGCGCCGAAAATCTCGACATAGCCGCCACTGAAATCCGTGCGCTTGGCGCTGGCGCGGTTAAGACCGTGCTTGCTGACATTAATACAGCCGAAGGCCGCGCCGCGCTTGTCGCTGCCTGTCCCGACGCCGACATTCTTGTGAACAATAATGACGGCCCGCCTCCCGGTTCATTTCAGCAATGGGAAGAAGCCGACTGGCTGCGCGCGCTTGAAGCCAATCTTCTTGCGCCTGTGTTCATGATCAAGGCGCTTGTCGAAGGTATGAAGGAGCGCCGCTTCGGTCGTATCGTCAACATCACATCGGCCATGGTCAAAGCTCCCCGCTCCGTCATGGGTCTCAGCACCACGGCGCGCTCCGGCCTCACTGCCATGTGCAAAGGCCTCTCGGTCGATGTCGCGCCTTTCAATGTCACGATCAACAATATGCTGCCGGAGCGTTTCGACACCGAACGCCAGCAGCAGATGGCAAAGCTCGCCATGGCCTTCAAGAAGATCACCTACGAAGAAGCCCGCACCGAAATCGCCGATAGCATTGCTGCCAAGCGCATGGGTGCACCTTCCGAATTCGGCGACGCCTGCGCCTTCCTTTGCAGCGCGCAAGCCGGATTCATTTCGGGCCAGAACCTGCAACTCGACGGCGGCACTTATCCCGGTCTCATTTAAAGGAGATACACATGGAAACGCTCTACGATCAAACGCTCGTTCCCCGCATCCTGTTCACCATTGTCGCCGTTATGATCGGCGTCGGTCCCATCTTTGCCGATTTCAATAAGACCCACGCCACCAACCCGCTGTGGCCGCCACATGCACGTTTCCATGTCGTGTGGCAGGTGCTGAGCCAGAACGGCGTTTCGCTCGTCATCCTCTATCTGCTCTGGAGCCAGTCGGCTGATTACGGAACGCATATCACTGTCGCCGCCATCCTCAATTATGTCTGGGGCGCGAGTTTCTATTCGACGCTTGCGTCCATGAAACTTTACGGCGGCGCTTTGAAAGATGTGAACGGTATCAAACCTTTCCGCTTCAACATTTTTGGAAATATCTATTTCGTGGACACCAACCTCTTCGGCGGCACGGTGCTCATGCTCGTCAACACGCTCGGCCTCGTGTTGCTCTGCCAATGAAAATCGCACCGCATTCAGACGCCCTCACCTTCGCCCGCGCACGTAGCGGCGCGCGTCATCGCCTCATCCTCGTCTCAAAATACGCAGGCGATGCTGTCACCGGTGTCGATCTCACTGCCGCGCTCGGTGACGGATGCGATGATCCCGTCACCGCCTATGCGGCACATGGCTACGAAGGATTGCGCCGCGCTTCATCAGGTGCACCGGTCATTACCGTGACGCTCGACGCGCTTACGCTTCCCGTCACCCTCACGGCATCGCACATCGCGGTCGGCACCAACTTTCCTGAGCATGCAAAGGAATCAACCGTCACGGACGGACCCTTCCTTTTTCCCAAGGAAGTCGAGCCGACGCCCTTCAACGCCCCCATACCGGCGGGCAATGCGCTGCTCGATTATGAAGTCGAACTTTGCTTCGTCGCGCTGACAGATGTGGATATTTCCAAACCCGTCGAATGCATGGGGATCATCCTTTGTAACGACGTCACAGACCGCGCCACACTCATGCGCCACATTGACCCGCGCAACATCACTTCGGGTAAAGGCTTCACGACGGGCAAGAGCGCACCTGCCTATTTGCCGGTCGGCAATCTTTTCGTCATCCCGCGTGATCTGCGCGCCTTCATCACCGGCATCGAGCTTCGCCTCACGCGAAATGGCGTAGTGAAACAATCCGCGCGGCAATCAGAAGCCATCTGGGGTGTTGACCAGTTGCTCTCGGAAACCCTCAAGCGTCAGGAGCTCCGCTGGGATCATCGCGGCCAGACCGTCCGTCTCGCTGTCGATGCCGGTGTCATTCCCGCCCGCACCGGCATTCTGGCCGGCACGCCGGAAGGCACAATCTTCAAGGGCCTGAACAAATCGGCAATCCCGCTCGGCCTCGTAGATTGGGTCCTAGGCGGATGGTCAAAGCCTGTCACCCATTGGATTGTCGAGCGGCACATCGCACAGGAAAGCCACTCCAAGACCTATCTGCAAGCGGGAGATCGTGTTTGCATCAGCGTCGAGCATCTAGGCGAATTGCGCAATGTGATCGCCGCCTGATCAGGCAGCTGCCCGATCAAGCTCCAGTTCGCGCGTGATATGGGCGACCATGGCACTGTTGTCGTGGTCCCAGGGATGAAAGCCCGCGCGGAAATAATCAACATAGGCGCGACCCAGTCCGCGATAGACGCCGCCCTTGCCGAACAGAAATTTCATGCCCCGCGCCCAAAGCGCGACGCGCGATCCCTGATAGCCCTTCAGCATCAGACGCATGTTGCGAAACGTGTCGTTGAAAAATTGCAAGGTGACGATAAGCATCATCCAGCGGCGCAACCACAAACTGCCACCGATCGCCTGATAGACATCAAAAGCGACCGCCTTGTGTTCGCTCTCCTCAATCGCGTGCCAACGCCACAGCGCCACCATGTCGGGGTGCGCTCCCTCAAGGTCCTGCGGCTTGCGCAGCAGCGAATCCGCCAGCATCGCCGTCCAGTGTTCATAAGCGACGGTGGAAGCCAGATGCACGACGGGTTTCAGATGCCGCAGCGCCCAGGCCTGACGTCGGCGCACAGGCCGCTCCAGCTTGTCGAGCGAAAAGCCGCGCGAAGCACAAAGTGTGACGTTGTAATTTTGATGCTCGCGACGGTGAACCGCTTCCTGCGCCGTGAAGCCGCGCACCTGTGCAGCAAGCACGGGATCAGTGATCCGATGACGATAATATTTCACGCTGTCGATGAAATGCTGTTCGCCGATGGGGAACATGATGGACAGCGCATTGAAAAAAGCCGTGCGGAACGGGTCGCCGCCGTGCCAGTCCGTGCTCAGCACATGCATATCGAAATGCATATTGCGCGGCGCGATCTCGATGTTCTGCGGCGTGCGCGACATGCCGACCGATGCTTGATGTGCAATCATTCTTTCAACTCCGGTTGAGAGGTGTTGAACAGAATTTATGAATTCATACGGATTCGATAAGGGTCCGCTCGGGCAAAGCAGGGGGTCATTTCCGGCCAACCGGCGAACACATAAAAATCCGGCCCGGCTTGAGGAGAAGCCGGACCGGATTCATTCTGCGCCGCTCTTGGGGGGCAATGACGGCGCAGGGGGGCGCTAGAACGTGTAGGACGCGGAAATACTGGCGAAATCCTTGTCGTACATCGCATTGCGATAGCTCGAACCGAAACTCGATGAATAGTCGAGGCTGAGCTTGTAGGCAGATTTGTAGTCCACATCGATGCCGAGCCCGATGGTCTTCACGCCTTCAACAAATCCCGGGCCGATAGGTCCTGCGGAATTGCCCTTCACATCATGGGCAAAGAAGGCGCGTGGAGAGACGGTATAAGGCGTGCCGAGGAAGGAGTTGTACTGCAGCATGGTGAGCAGCCGGTATCCCCACGACAGGCTTGAGGCATATTTTGCACCGATCTGACATGTGCCGGCGCTGATGCAGGGATCACCCAAAATATTGGCGAGGCCCGGATTGGCGTGGCTCTCGCCGGAGCGTGGAATGGCAAAGCGGTTGCCGTTCCCATCGGGCAGATATTGCATACCGGCATTCGTCACCACGATCAGCAGGTCCGCACCCGTCGCCTTCACGGCAAAGTTCGACGTTGTGAAAGTGCTGAGCGTATAGGCCTGCGCGACAACGGCTTTGGTACGTTTGTAGCCAGGGATGATGGCGCCCGGCGCGACGGCTGCGCCCTGATAGATTTCTGGTTCACCGGGTTGCGCAACAAATCCCGCATTCTCAAAATCGGCACCGATCAGTTCGGTTGTGTCAATCTGGTAAGGCATATTGGGGCTATAGGCGATTTCGCCTGACAATGCCGTGCCATTGAAAACGTTCAGCGTCGTGTTGAAACTCGTCCCGATAGTGCGAATGTCGTTCACATATTGTGCGTGCAATGTCTTGTTGCTGTTTTTGGCGTCGAGACCCTCCGCACCTGCGCAGGTTGAAATCGGACGCCCCGCTTCGTCGGTCAGCAGCGGTGCCTGCAAGGTGCACGCAATGCTGTTCATATTGCCAAGCGAGACGAGCGCCACCGTGCTCAGCAACAGATTGTTGCTGTTTGCCGTAAATGTGCCGATTGGCAGTTTGCTGTGATGGTTCACAAAATAGGCGCCAAAATCGGTGCCCTGATTGAGCCAGTCGGCGTAGTAGCGCAATGCTGCACCCCACTGACCTTGATCCTTGGCATCTTGCGAGGGACCGCGTCGCACCAGCAACGGACCGGTGAGCGGCAGAGGACGCGCGGAGCCGTCGGCATTGGAATAAAATTCACCGTTCTGAATGGCGTAGGAGCAACCATCTGCCAATGCATCGCTCGGCGAGAAGAACGTGCCGCATGCCGGCAGAGGGCTCCTCTCCCACTCAGCTATGTACATGCCCTCGATTGTTAGATTGGCAGGCAGACCGAGACTTGCGTACAGCGTCGCCTGCGGCAGGAACACTTCCTTCAATTCGGTTCCGGGCTTTGTATAGGCAGCGACATCCAGCGGCAAATAGGAGGAAATGCCGCCCTGAATGAACAGGCTCTCGCCCCAGTTCACCACCTGCCGCCCGGCACGCACATTGAGCGGCAGATCGCCGATATCAAAATTGGCGTAGGCGAATGCATCAAGCAGCTTCACCTCGCTGACCTGACGGCTATAAGCCCCGTCACCGCGAAAGGCGTCCACCAGCGGGCGGCGCTGCGGATAGGAGGCGCTCGTCGGACCGTAACGTCCGTTACCATCTCCGATCGTGCGCGCGGCCGGATCCCAGAATGTTTTGCCGCGGACGAAGACGCCGTAGTTGCGCCACTTCGCATCGAGTTCGGAAATAACTTTGATCGGTGCGGAAATAAACTGGCCACGTTCAACGTTGACATTGCCGTCATCGGAATTGACGTCATAGTCCGCACCATTTGCGCCTGCGCAACCACCATTATAAACCGATATGTGATCGCAGCTCTGCGCTGATGTGCGGACGCTCGCACTCGCCGAAACTGTCGTCGCAACATTAAACGACAACTCACCGAATTTGAAATCAGACGCTGCGGCAGGATATGAGAGGAGAGTAAATAACGTAAATGCGACTAACGATTTATTGTTCCATAAGTGCGTCATGCGGAGAAAACTGAACGGCTGCATATTTCTTCCCTTTTTTGGACACAAATTTATTTTTGGATGAACTTGTTTGTCCTTACCCGTATCGTTTTTTATTCCTCAACCGATGTGCCTGACGAAATACGCCTGACTCATAATCACGGTTGTCGCGGTTGATATTGTTGAATAGTGATCGATACGAGTGAGGTCCGACTTGGCCAAACGGGGGGTCAATTATGGTCGTGACATGAAAATAAGTTCCGCCTACGTGACAGCACTCAAGCAGGCGATCCGCGATTTGGGTCACGATCCTGCCGCTCTCATTTCCGATTCCATCGATTTTGATGAGGTGGAATTTTTTGCGCTCTGCGACAGAGCCGCCTGCTATGTCGATGATCCGAGCTTTGCGCTGCGCTATGGCTCAGCTTTGCACCTCGGGTCACACGGTATTCTTGGTTCCGCGCTGATGAGTTGTCGCACGCTGCGTCAGGCGGCGGAATTTCTCGTGCAGCACAGTCCTGCCGGATTGATGGACAGCCGCGTGCATTTCGCCTTCGACCGCGACAACGCCATTCTGTCTATGACGCCCGGCATCGAACTTCCTTCAGCTCCGAATTTTCTGCCGGAAGTTTTTTTCATGGCTGCCGTCAACGCCATTGGGGAAATGGTCGGCGCCGAGCTTGACGGATGTCGCGTCGAGTTCGCCTTCGAGCCAACAATGCCGGAGCATATATATCAGCAATATATCGGCCTTCCCGTTGTCTTCGGTGAACCAACAAATCGTTTTGTCGGCCCACGCGACGCCGTGAATTTTCCGCTAGCTGCAGCAGGCAATGAAGTTGCCGACATATTTGTGCGTCAATGCAGCAAACTTCTGATCGAGAAGAATCGTTCCGCTGGTTGCAGCGCGCAGGTACGCCGCGTTCTTGCCGGATCTAAAACCCGCATCGCCACCGAACAGGCGATGGCCGAGCACCTCAATATGAGCGGACGCACATTGCGCCGTCGCCTGGCGGCGGAGAACACCACCTTTCGCGAAATTCAAGAAGCCATGCGCAATGATATGGCCATTGGCTATCTGCGCGAGACGCGTCTTCCTATCGCCGAAATAGGCAGCTTGCTGGGTTTTGACGATGTGGCCAATTTCCGACGTGCCTTCCGTCGCTGGAATGGCTGTTCGCCGCAGAGTTTCCGCGAATCGGATGGCACTAATGAAGACAATCCGTTCAAGGATAGTACTGATAATGAACAATTATCAGTATCCGTGCCCTAAACGCTACAATCACCATATGGTCACTTGCCAAACACATTCTCGCCCCATGCCGCTTCTAGCGTCTGGTTGCGGATAACTCCGCCGAATAAATTTTCCAGAATTGGAGCTAACAATGTCGAAAATCAAAAGCCTTTTTCTTGCGTCCTCGCTTGCCGTCGCAACAGCCGTGACGACTGTCGCCGCAGGCGGCGCAATGACGAGCGCATATGCAGCTACTGCTGCTGATCTCAACACAGACGCCAGCCAGGCGCTGGCGACATTGTACAAGACCAACGCCAATGCCAAGGCCGTGTCTGAAAAGGCCGTGGCCGTGCTTGTGTTCCCCAACATCGTCAAGGCGGGCCTCGTGTTCGGTGGTGCCTATGGTGAAGGCGTGTTGCAGAAGAGCGGCAAGGCTACAAGCTATTACAACACCGTCACAGGTTCGTGGGGCCTTCAGGCCGGTGCGCAGTCTTACGGCTATGTCGTTTTTCTGATGAACGACAAAGCGGTCAAATATCTTGAAGACACGCATGGTTGGGAAATCGGCGTCGGCCCGACGGTCGTCGTAGTGGACGAAGGTGTCGCCAAGAATTTCTCGACATCGACGCTCAAAGACGATGCCTATGCCTTCATCTTTGATCAGCAGGGCCTGATGGCCGGCGTCAGCATCGAAGGTTCGAAGATCACGCAGATCAACCGCTAACAGCGGCTAGTCTGTAAAGATTGCGGCCCTGCCAGATGGAAACATCCGGCAGGGCCGTTTTCTTTAATCTGCAGCCCGTGCTGTTTCCTGTTCGTAATGGGTCATCGTGCCTGCATGCCGTTCCTGCCCGCGCCATTTGGCGCGGATGACGGTCGGTGCCGCCAGCAGCACCGGCACAAGGATCAGCGTCAGCAGCGTCGAGAAGCCGAGACCGAAGATGATCGCGGTTGAAAGCTGCACCCACCACACCGCCACCGGTCCGCCGATCACGATAGCGCGGTTGGGGAAGTCGAGGTTGATCTGCAATGCCATCGGCAACAAGCCGAACATCGTGGTGATGGTTGTAAGCATGATGGGTCGCAGACGCTGGCCCGCTGTGCGCAACACCGCTTCCACCGCGTCCATCGCATCGGCACGAAGACGCTGATACGTGTCGATCAGCACGATAGAATTGTTCACGACGATGCCTGCAAGCGCGACAATGCCCGTGCCGGTCATGATCACCGAGAAGGCTTGTCCCGTCACCATCATGCCGATCAGCACGCCCATGGTGGACAGTACCACCGTCGAGAGCGTCAGCACCGAATGGTAGAAGCTGTTGAACTGCGTCAGCAGAATAATGAACATCAGGAACAGTGCGCCGATCAGCGCCCCGCCGAGGAAGTTTGCAGATTCGGCCTGTTCTTCGCTCGCGCCACGGAATTTGACTTTCACAGCGGGATCGAAATTTTGCGCTTCCACCCATTCGGTCAGTTCACCTACCTTGAGGTCCACGTTGTATTTCTGGCCCGTCGCGGGATCAATCGCCACATTCGCCTTCACACTGATACGGCGGAAGCCGTTGATGCGTTCGATGGAACTGACCTGCGGCTGAGCTTCACGTTTCACAAAGTTTGAGATCGGCACGAGGCCTTCCGCCGTTTGCACGCGCAGACTGTCGAGCTGGTCGAGCACGCGGTAATCGGCGGGGAAGCGCGCACGGATATCGACTTCGTCCTGCGCGTCATCAGGCCGGTATTCACCGATCATAATGCCGTTGGTCACAAGCTGGATGACCGCGCCGACCGATGTTACGTCCGCGCCGAAACGTCCGGCGAGTTCACGGTCAACCGTCATCACCCATTCAATACCGGGCAGCGGGCGGCCGTCTTCCGTGTCGATGAGGCCCGCGACTTCGGTGTCGAGGTGATTGCGGATACGGCTCGTAATTTCCATCATCTTCTTGTAGTCGACGCCGGTCAGCTCGATCTGGATGTCCTTGCCAGTCGGCGGTCCGTCTTCCTGCTTGCGCAATTCGACACGGATGCCCGGCAGCGATTTTGTCTGCTGGCGGATATCTTCGAGGATAACCTCGCCCTTGCGGCGTTCCTCATAGGGTTTGAATTCGATCATCATCTGCGCGATGAGGTCTTTGGGCACCTCGCCGCGCCCACCCTGACCGGAGCCGAGCGCGGGTCCAGTTCGGGTAAAGACTGTGGCGACGCCTTCAGTGTTCATCACGATCTTCTGCACATCTTCCGTGAGGGTCATCGTGTCATTGGCCGACAGGTTACCGCGCGCGCTGACGAGCACAATCGCCTGTTCCGGTTCCGTGTTGACGAAAAACTCGACGCCATTGCTGAAGTTGCTGAACGCCACAATGATGATGACGAGGAGGCCGGCTGTTACCGCCAGCACACGACCGGGAAAATGCACGAGCTTGTCGAGCAGACGCACATAAGCACCGGTGAGGCCCGGCAGACCGCGGATATCGCCGGTCTCGGCGCCCGCGAGTTGCTTCAGCACTTCGTCGTTCTCGGTTTCCGCCTTGCCGAAAAGCGCGCCCATGACGGGCAGGAAAATCAGCGCCGTGAGGAGCGATGCCGACAGCACCACGATCAGCGTGATCGGCAGGAAGCTCATGAACTTGCCGCTGACGCCGGGCCACAAGAGCATCGGCAGGAAGGCTGCAAGCGTCGTCGCGGTGGAGGATGCCACAGGCCAGAACATACGTTTGGCCGCCAGCGTATAGGCATCAAGCCGGTTCAACCCTTCGGACATTTTGCGGTCGGCATAT
>JAUSLL010000009.1 GCA_030649335.1 Parvibaculum sp.
TGCTGAGGCAAAGATGGATCGCCCGATCAAGTCGGGCGAAGACGGAATTGTATTGCGGGGGAGGGCTTTCTCACATTTCAAGCAGGAGGAACCGGCTTGCGCCGCAGAAGGCGGGAAAGCCCCGCCCTCGCCTTCGCGCCCACCCAGCGCAGACCGGAGAAGGCTGTGGGGTAGATGCTTTCGAGCGTCGGTTTGAGGCCCGGTAAGGGCAGTTGTCCGAGCGCGTGGAAGCGCCGCGCGGTGACGAGCCAGAAGGGTGAGAGGATCAACGATAGAGCGATGACGGAGAGCGCGAGCTGATAGGCGTCGCGGTCGAGGGCGCCCGAGCCCAGACCCGCCTTGGCGAGCGCGAATGAGAACTCGCCGATCTGGGCCATGACGAGGCCGGAGATGAAGGCGCTTTCCCACGGCTGGCCCAGCACATTGAGGATGGTGATGTTGGTGGCCGTTTTGGCGACCAGCACGACAAACACCAAGATCAGCACGGTGCCGAGATGGGCGTAGACGAATTGCAGATTGATGAGCAGGCCGATCGAGAGGAAGAAGACCATGAGCATGATGCTCTGGATGGGCCCCACCATGATAAAGGCGGGGCGGCGGTCGGTGGAGGCACCGAGGATGAGGCCCGCGAGAAAAGCACCGTAGGACGGCGAGAGGCCGATATAGCCGGAGATGGCGGCCAGCACGAAGCAGAAGCCGATGTTGGCCAGCGGGGCCATCTCGGTGTGGGTTTTGAGATAATTGCTCCACGGGAGTTCGATGCGGCCGCGCCGCGTGAGAAGGACCACAACACCGGCGAGCACACCGACAGCGGCCAGCAATTTCACGCCGAGCATGACATTGAGACCGGCACCGGGGCCGTCGCCCAATGATTGCGCGACGACGAGCATGGGGATGATGAGCAGGTCCTGCGCGACGAGCACGCCCATGGTGATGCGGCCGGCCTGCGTGTCGAATTCGCCTATCTCCTGCAGCATTTTGATGCCGACAGCGGTGGAGGAGAGCGCCAGCACGAAGCCGAGGATGAGCGAGGCTTCAAAGCCCCAGCCGAACAACCCGCCGATGATCCATGTGAGGCCGATGGCGACGGCGGACTGGAGCACGGCGCAAAAGAGCGCGACTTTGTAGACCGCCTTGAAGGACTGGAGGCTGAGTTCCAAGCCGACAATGAACAGGAGCAGCAACAGACCAAGCTCGGCAAAGAAGTCGATGCCTTCGGCGCTTTTGATGAGGCCGAGGCCGGAGGGCCCGAGGACGACGCCCGCAAAAATGTAGCCGACGATGGCGGGCTGGCGCAGGCGCACCATGACGAAGCCGCAGGCCAGCGCGATGACGATCAGCAGCGTCACCGAATTGAGGCTCAGGGTTTCGTGGAAGGGTTCGAGGACGGCGGCTGTATCCATGATGGTTTTGAACTTACACGGGCTGGAGGGGGCGTATCAGCCGTCCATGATTGCGCATGTTGCGACGCAGTGCAAAGCGGCGGGGATGGCGGGTGAAACGGGGATGGCGGGCGCTTTATATGAAGTTGTCACCCCGGCCTTGTGCCGGGGTCCAGTGCGGTGAGGTCGGTGGGTGACGTTCTGGATCCCGGGGCAAGCCCGGGATGACAGTTGCGGGTATTGGTGCGGGTGTTGGGATGTCGGGGAAAATACGGATCAATTTTCCCTCACAAGGACCCGAAAGGGATTGTGGTTTCGGCTCTCATTGCTCACATTTATGTCAGGAGCGGATGATTGGGAGAGAGACATGAGCGATATTACCAAAGATGCGGCCTATGACGCGGTCGCGCCGGATGATTTTCCGGCGATGATGGAAGTGGAGCGCTATGGCAAACGCTCGACCGCTTTCGACAAGATCATCTCCGCGACCCATGACCATTTCTGGGACCCGCTGGACAAACGCTATATCGACTATGACACGCCCTTCGACATGACGAAGGAAAGCGTGCTGCCGCTCGACCAGATCATCGAATTGCAACTGCCGGTCGCTGACGGCATGAGCCACGAGCAGAAGGTGGCTTTTGCCAATGAAAGTTCGCGCTGGTTTATTTCATCCATTCTGCATGGCGAAGCGGGCGCACTCGCCCTGTCGGCATCGCTCTGCCACATTTTGAAAGATCCGGGCGCACAGGAATATGCCGCGAACCAGACGCGCGAAGAGGCGCGCCATGTGACGGGCTTTTCCAAATATGTCGAGACGCGCTGGGGCAAGCCCGCAGCGGTAGGCGACACGTTGGGCAATCTGCTCACTGAAATGGTGCTGGCGCCTGAGGTTTACAAAAAGATCGTCGGCATGCAGATGCTCGTTGAGGGATTGGCGATGGGTGCTTTTGCCTCGCTCTACCGCTATTCAAACGATCCGCTGCTGCGCCATCTCTGCCAACTCGTGATGACGGATGAAGCGTTTCATCACAAGTTCGGAAAAATCTGGGCAGACCGCACGGTGCCGAAGCTGAACGATGAAGAGCGCAACCGGATTGAAGACTGGGCGGCAACCTGCTTCCAGACGCTGCTGTTCAACCTCGCAGTGCCCGAACAGAAAAAACATATGTATGCGCAATTCGGCATGGACTGGAAAGTGGTGCAGGAGCAGCTGATCGCGTCGCGCACCGACGAGAAGCGCCGCAACGCCATGCGCTCCAGCACCAGCATTTTCCGTGTGCTGATTAAGACGCTGCTGAAGGGCGGCATCATTACTGACCGCACCAAGGCTTTCTATGCTGTCTATGTGGACATGGACGAGCTGCGGCAGGAAGGCGACGAGATGATCGGCGATAAGATTGCCGAGGATGGCATCGAGTTTTTGAAGTCGCTGAATTTCGGACAGAAGACGGGGAACCACGTCGCGGCGGAGTGAAGGCGGAAGGAAGACCCTCACCCAACCCTCTCCCAGAGGGAGAGGGTTAATCTATTTCCCTTCATCAACACAAATAAAACTGTCACCCCGGGCTTGTCCCGGGGTCCAGAGCCGCTTGCGCTGTGGGTGTTGTCCTGGATCCCGGGACAGGCCCGGGATGACAGTTGAGGTTGGGTTTTATATTTGCCCTGTTGGCCTCACCGTCATGGCCCTGCCCTCGCCTGTGATTTCGGCTTCGACGCGGTAAACTTCGCGCAGATTGGCGGGCGTCAGCACCTCTGCCGGTGTGCCATCGGCGAAAACTGTTCCTTCATTCAGCATGACCAGCCGGTCGCAATAACGCGCGGCGAGTGAGAGGTCGTGCAGCACCGCGACGACCATGCGGCCTGCGCGCGCGTAGGCCACCAGACCTTCCATGACTCCGAGTTGATGATAGGGGTCGAGCGCGGCGACGGGTTCGTCAACGAGCAGCAGCGGTGCTTCGACGGAAAGCGCGCGGGCGAGCAGCACGCGGGCGCGTTCGCCGCCGGACAGTGTCAGCACATCGCGGGCGCGCATGGTGTCCACATCGGCCAATGTCATGGCGCGGGCGATGGCGGCTTCGTCGGCTGGTTGCGGTTTGCGGAAGGGTTCGAGATGCGGCAGGCGGCCGAGCGCGACGAGGCGCTCGACCGACAGCGGCCAGTGGCTTTCGGCGCCTTGCGCGAGATAGGCGATTTGTTTGGCGCGGGTGCGGGGCGGAATCGAGGCGATCTCTGCGCCGTCGAGCGTGACCGAACCCTGAAACGGAATGAGACCGGCGATGGCGCGGATGAGTGTTGTCTTGCCGACACCGTTGGGGCCGATGAGGCCGATGAAATTTGTGCCTTCGAGCGAGAGCGTGAGATCGCGCAAGACGCGCGCGCCACCGAGGGAAGCATGAAGATGTGAGATGCCGAGACGCATCAGTTTGCCTCCCGCCGCGTGCGCAGGATGAGCCAGAGGAAGAAGGGCGCACCGATGAGCGAGGTGATGACGCCGAGTTTCGGCTCCGGCCCGCCGACGGGCAAACGCACGAGGAGATCGGCGGCGAGAAGGAGCGCCGCACCGGCAAAGGCTGATGGCAGCAGCAAGCGGCCCGGCTGGTGGCCCACAAAGGGTCGCACGATGTGGGGCACGACGAGGCCCACAAAGCCGATGACGCCGGTGACGGCGACCGTTGCGCCGACCGCGAGGCCTGTGCCGAGGATGGCGCGGAGTTTTACATGGCGTTGGTTGAAGCCGAGGCTTGTCGCTGTGTCCTCGCCGAGCGTCAGTGCGTCAAGCGCGCGCGACGTCGAGGCGACAAGCGCGAGACCGACGACGACAAAAGGCAGCGCGAACCAGAGCTGGTCCATGCTGCGGTCGGTGAAACTGCCGAGCAGCCAGAAGATGATTTCATAAACCGCATAGGGCGAGGCGGCGAGCGAGAGCGCCAAAGATGTGAAGGCCGAGGCGAATGCGGAAATGGCGACGCCTGCGAGAATGATCGTGACGATGGAGGGGTTGCGGCCCGCCAACATATAGAGAAGGCCGAGGCTCGCCAGCGCACCCGCGACACCGCCCAAGGGCACGAGCATGGCGGAACCTGCGGCAAGACCAAAGTAGAAGACGAGCACGGCACCAAGCGCGGCACCCGACGAGGCACCGATGAGGCCCGGTTCGGCCAGCGGGTTGCGCAACAAGCCTTGCAGCCCCGCGCCGGTGAGGCCGAGCGTGGCGCCGACGACGAGGCCTAGGCAGGCACGCGGCAGACGGATTTCGGTGAGGATGAGCCAGGCGAGAGAGCGGTCGATCTCGTCTGCTGCATGGAGGCGCGCGAAGAGCAGCTCGCCGCCGCGTCCAACATAAATGGAGGCGACAAAGAACAGCGCGGCAAGGCACGCGAGCGCGAGATTGACGAGGAGGTAATTGGGCAGACGGTCGCGCATCAATTGAACTCCGGCGCGGTCAGCGCATCACGCGCGGCAGCAAGACGTGCGGCGATGTCGGACACATAGGGCGTGCCGCAGGTCCAGAGCTTGGCGGGAAGGTCGATGGCGCGCGCATGGGCGGCAACATAGGCCTTCAATGCCGGATGGGACAGGACTTCATGTGCGAGAGAAGGTTCCAACGGACGATAGATGCCGACTGCGACGAAATCGGGTCGCTTGTCGATGAGGTCTTCGATGGTGAGATTGACGAAGCCGCCGCCGGAGCTCTCGCGGATGACATTGACGAAGCCCGTATGCGTGAGAAGCGCGCCGAGAAGCGTGTTGGCGGCGGCGGCCCCGCCGAGGTCCTGATAGATGACGGCGCGCGGCGGATGGGCGCTCATGGGTCGCGCGGTGGCGGCAAGCTCTTTGTCGAAACGGGCGATCCATGCTTCGCCTTTGGCTTCTGCGCCGAGAGCGGCCGCGACGAGGCGGACGTTGGCGCGGACATCGGCGAAGCTTTCGGCATCGCTCACCTGCACCACCGGCACATGGGCGCGGCGGATGAGATTGAGCGTGAAGGAAGATGAGAAGGCGTGGGCGAGCACGAGGTCGGGCTTGAAGGAGAGGATTTCCTCAGCCGTGGCATTGTTGAGAGCCATTGCCTTGGCGAGGTCAGCGACGGGGCTATCCTCAGGATCGGCTGACACGCGGAAGACGGATTTGACCTGACCGGGTGCGGCAAGGTCGAGCGCCAGAATGTCCGTGCAGAGATTGATCGAGACGACACGCAGCGGCGCGGCCTCGGCCCGCGCGCCCAGCAACAGGAATGAACAAAGAATGATGGTCGCCAGACGCATGGATCAGCGTCCACTCGCCAATGCCCGACGCGCGAGAAGCATGCGCATGGCGAATGTGAGGGCGGCGGCGACAATGAGTGAGGCCGAGAGCGCGAGGATGCCGGACGTGTAGCTTTGCGTGGCCTCCTTGACCCAGCCGACAAGATAAGGCCCGACGAAGCCGCCGAGATTGCCGGTGGAATTGATGAGAGCGATGCCGCCTGCCGCGGCCGTGCCGGTGAGAAAGACCGGCGGGATGGCCCAGAAGGGCACGATGGACACATAGGTGCCGATGGCGGCGAGGCCCAATGAGATGATGATGATGGGTGTCGCGTCGAAGTACGCTGCACCGGCAAAGCCCAAGGCGGCAAGGAGGCAAGGCAAGGCCGTGTGCCAGATGCGTTCGCGCGCACGGTCCGACGAGCGGCCCCAGAGCGGCATGGCGACGGCGGCGACGACATAGACGGCGGCGACGATCCAGCCTGTTTCGATGTTTGAAAAGCCTTTGGCCTTGATCATTTGCGGCAGCCAGAAGCTGATGCCGTAGAGGCCGATGACGATGGCGAAATAGATGAGGCACATGAGCAGGACGCGTGAGTCCTTGAGCGCGGGCCAGAGCGTGTGCTGGGCATCGACGCTTGTGGCGGCGCGGTCCCGCGCGAGGCAATCGGCGATGGTGGCTTTTTCATCGGTGCTGAGCCATTTGGCTTTGAGCGGATTGTCCGGCAGGAGCCAGAGCACGGCGACACCCATGACAAGCGCGGGCACGGCTTCGATGATGAACATCCACTGCCAACCTTGCAGACCGAGATGTCCGTCGAAGCCGAGGAGCCACGAGGACAGCGGCGCACCGATGACGGAGGCGAGCGGGATGGCGATAAAATAGGTGCCGTAGAGGCGCGCGCGCTGATCGGCGGGGAACCAATAGGTGAGATAGAGGATCATGCCGGGCGCGAAACCCGCTTCTGCCGCGCCCAGCAGGAAGCGCAGCACATAAAAGCTCATGGGCGTCGAGACGAAGGCCATCGCACCGGAAATGAGGCCCCACGTGATCATGATGCGGCAGATCCAGATGCGCGCGCCGAGCTTTTCGATGACGACATTGGAAGGCACTTCGAAGATGAAATAGCCGATGAAGAAAATGCCGACGCCCCAGCCAAAAATCTCAGGCCCGAAGCCGAGATCGGCATTCATGGTCAGCGCGGCAAAGCCGACATTGACGCGATCAAGAAAGCTGATCGTGTAGAGCACGATCATCACCGGAATGATGCGGCGTGCGGCGCGCGCGAAGAGGACGCTTTCGGCGGCGGTCAGTTGGGTCGTCATTGGTCGGTGTTCCCCCGTTTTGTGCGGAGACCATAAGGGAGGTCAGGACGGGAGGCAAAGGGGGTGGGGTTACTCTTTCAGCTTGGGCAATCCACTGACCACGGGCTTGGGCGCACGGTCTTCGGTGAACAAGCCCCAGAATGCCTCTTCGGGATGGTTGCCGCCCATGGGGTTGAAATCCGATGTGCGCCACGGGGCGTCGAAGGCGGCGAAATAGGCGAAGGCGTGATGTTTGGTCGGGGGCATCTGGCGTTCAAGCTCGCGCCAGAAGGCGGCTTGTTTTTCGGCGTCAAACCCGGAATTCAGAGGGCCGGTGGGCAGACCCGTTTCCTTGATGATGACGGGCCCACAAAATTCGTAAGCCAGTTCATTGGTGACCTTGACCACGAATTCAGCCCAGTTGACCGGACCTGCGGTGGCGAACCATTTTTCAAAAATCGGATGTGCGTTAACCAGCAGGAAATCCACCGAGAGCAAAAAGCCCGCCGCATCGCGATCCATGAATTGCGCGAAAGGTTCGGTGATGGTGAGCGGCACTTCGGGAATGCGGCCACGCAGCAGCGCCACATAAGCGCGCATATTTTCCCATGTGCCCCGCTCGCCGAGGACGATTTCATTGCCGAGCGACAGGCCGACAACAAGCTTGGGATGCTTGCGCGCCATTCTGACCGCGTTGCGGATTTCTTCCGTGTCGGCGGGCGTCCAGAGGCCGACGATGACAGCTTTGAAGCCAAGCTCGGCGGCGATGTCGGCGACATGCTCGTTGCCGTCGCGGGCGGAATAGGTGATGAGCGCGTCAAAATGCGGACGCAGGATCTTGAGATCGGCGCGGATGCTTTCAGGCGTCGCGACCGTGACATTGCCGTCGATGACTTTGAGGCCCGTCGGGTTGTAGGCGATGAAACGATTGTTTGTCATGGCTGTCTGAAGACGGGCGAGACCCGGCGCGACTGCCTTGCGAGGTTCACAAGGCGTGGCGGCCATGGCCGCACCTGACATCATCAGTGAAAGGATAATTGTCGCAATCATACGCATGGAAATAATCCTAACATTTCAGCGGGGCAGACCGGTCGTGCGCGAAGCCGCCTCAGAGTGCCACAAAAAGGGCACCGGCGGCGATGAATGTCACGCCGAGCCAATTGAGCGGCGTCAGATGTTCGCTGAGAAAGATGACACCAAAAACCGCGACAAGCACCACAGAAAGCTTGTCCACGGGGGCCACCTGCGCGGCCTGCCCGAGTTTCAGGGCGCGAAAATAGCAAATCCATGACGCGCCTGTGGCAAGGCCCGAGAGAATGAGAAAAATCCATGTGCGCGGTGCGATGGGCCCCGCCTCACCAAATGTGCCGCGCGCCAGCAGGATGAGGCCGAGCGTCAGGATGATGACGATGGTGCGGATGAAGGTCGCGAGATCGGAGTTTATGTGCTCGATGCCGACTTTGGCGAAGATGGCGGTGAAGGCCGCGAAGACCGCGGAGAGCAGCGCCCAGAAGAGCCAATGGGTGGTGAGGGACATGGGCGGGCTCCTGTTATTGCGGTAGAGTCAGACTGGATTGCTTCGCTGACGCTCGCAATGACGATGTTTAGTCCTCTCCCCTCCGGGGAGTGGGTTGGGTGAGGGGTTGCAGCGGAAGTGAACAAAAATTTGAGGAAGCATCGGGGGGAGAGATGGACCGTATTGAAAGCGAATTCCTGTTCAGCATGGAAGGGCAACTCGACATGCCCTTTATTCCGGTCGGGCAAACGCCGGAGGGCTGGCGGATCGTCGCCAATCTGGCGGGCGGCAGTTTTTCCGGCCCGTCGCTCAAGGGCAAAATCGCGCGCTCTGGCGGCGACTGGGGCCTGACGCGCGCCGATGGTTCGTTCAAGCTTGATGTGCGCTGCTGCTTGTTGCCCGACGATGGCTCGCCGATCTACATGCATTATTACGGCCGGATCGTGATGAAGAACCACGATCTGATGGCGGTGCTGGGCGACCCTGCCCTCGCGGCAACACTGAAACCGTCGGATTATTATTTCCGCACGGCCCCCTATTTTGAAGTGGCCACCGACAGCCCGCATGCGTGGCTTAACGACACGCTGGCGGTGGGCGTGGGCGCCATCTCGGCGACGGGGATCACGTACAGGGTCTATCGGGTGTTGTGAGCGCACGCCAATTCGAGCTTGGCAATGACTATCGCAAGGCGCGTGCCAATTCGTTGAGAAATATTTCTGTATCTAAAAAGTAATTTGGGTATGCCCTTCTAAGGGCGCTCATTGAGTCCACAGAAACAAGCACGGCCTCTGCTCCGGGCGTATCTCTAATTTCTCGCTCTGCCTTCAAATAGTCTGCGGACGCCTCATCCAATTCTCTCCGTCGGTATGCCGTGACAGTCATCGATTGCTTTGAGGGCTCAAGTCGCAGGAGATAGTAGTGATGCCCCTTCAAAGTGTCTTCGGTGCTCACCCTAAGGGCTTGATGATACATCCCTAAACTATTTTTTACCCGAAGTTTATTTGCAAGTTTCCTCAACTCTGCGATCAAGACTTTTTTATTGCCAGGCACATTCGGAACCAATGATTCAGATTTTTCCCGGATTGCAATCACGCTGCTCATTAGCGCAAAAAACCGCAACCAATCATCCGCTCCCTGACTTGACTTCAGCGCCTGCTGCAAAAATGTTCCGACAGTTTCAACCGCCGTTGCCCAAGCGTGCTGAAGCTTTGTACGAATTTGGATTTCGATGTTTAGACCGTTATAAATCGACGGAACTTTTTTATCGCTATTATATTTATAAATTAGATGAATTCCGCGATACCCAGACTCTTTGGGCCTCGCGATATAATCATCCACGCTATCCAGTTTGTGCTTTATTCCGCTATCTTTATACGCTTGCCACAACGAGTATGCCTGATCGGTGGTCTGGACAATCGCCCTACACCCGCCAATATCTTGCATACGCCCGAGCGCCATGCCCGGAAACCTTTGCAGCTTTGCTTCAATGGACGAAAGGCGTTTTATCCGTTGAGCAACTAGACGATCAGGATCGACACCCTCTGCATACCTACGAAGCGTAACCTTGAATGTATTCAGGGGATAACTGTGGGACGTGCGCCAGTTGTTTATGACTGCGAGTGCATGAGAATACGCATCGAAATCATCAACTCCGTCATGCTGACGTAAAAGAGTGCGCCCCGCTTTCGAGACCTGACTCTTTGAGAATTCTGGTTTAGTCCACTCCATGCTTACCACCTTCTACCGCGAAAGATTTCCGGCACTTTGCACATCGTGACGAAATATTTTCAATCGAAAGCTTCGTCCCATGTGCCTTTGGTGGAGGCTTTGGAATATTCCGTCGCGCGGTTTTCGAAGAAGTTCGCGTGTTCGATGCCGTTGAGCATTTCGTCCATCCAGGGCAGCGGGTTTTTGTCCGTGCGGTAGATGGGCTGGAGGCTGAGCTGGGTCAGGCGGCGGTCGGCGATGTAGCGGATGTAGTCTTTGACTTCCTGCGCGGTCAGACCTTCGATGCTGCCCATTTCGAAAGCGAGATCGATGAAAGCGTCTTCGTGATGGATGATGGTTTCGCAGGCTTTGTAAATGTCGCGCTGCAGGTCCTCGTCCCAGATTTCGCGGTTCTCATCGATGAAGGTGCGGAAGAGCTTCACGATGGAATTGGTGTGCAGCGTCTCGTCGCGCACCGACCATGTGATGATCTGGCCCATGCCCT
>JAUSLL010000011.1 GCA_030649335.1 Parvibaculum sp.
TTTCGAACGGCAGCAGCGCCAGCACCGGACCCTGATTTTTCATGGCGAGCAGACCCGTTTTTTGCCTCGCCTCACATTGTAAGGCGTTTCCTCACGTCCTTCAGTCTGAGAGGCCGGAAGTGGCATTTCTTGTGGTGCTTCAGGCCGGACGTGATCGAAAAGGACATAATTATGAACAAGTTCAAATACCATCTGCCGCAGCTGGGTGGCGACATTTTTCTGACCGATGCCGGCATTGAGACGACATTGATTTTTCAGGAAGGTTTGGAACTCCCCTATTTTGCAGCTTTTGATTTGCTTAAGGACCATAAAGGCACAGAAGCGCTGCGCAATTACTTCCGAGGTCATGCTGCGATAGCACGGGATGCCGGTGCGGGGTTCATTCTGGAAAGTGCAACCTGGCGTGCGAGTTCCGATTGGGGCGACAAGCTCGGCTATTCGGCTGAGGCGCTGGCCGAGGCCAATCGCAAGGCCATTGTGCTTTTGCGTGAATTGCAGGCCGAGTTTCAGACCAAACGCTCGCCTATGGTGATCAGCGGATGTGTCGGCCCGCGCGGTGACGGCTATGTTGCGGGCGAAGTCATGAGCGTGGAAGCGGCCGAGGCCTATCACGCGCAGCAGATAAATGTTTTTGCGGATGCGGACGTCGATTTCGTCACCGCGATTACAATGACCAATACCCCGGAAGCGATCGGCGTGACCCGTGCGGCGCAGGCAGCGGGGCTTCCCGTGGTCATTTCCTTTACCGTCGAGACCGACGGGCGCTTGCCCACCGGAGAGGCACTGAAGGACGCCATCGGCACAGTTGATCGGGCAACAGGCAATGGACCGGCCTATTTCATGATCAATTGCGCGCATCCCACCCATTTCGACAACGTGCTTGATGGTGGCGCCTGGATTGAACGCATTCGCGGCATTCGTGCCAATGCGTCCAAGTGCAGTCATGCTGAACTCAACGAGGCCGAAGTGCTTGATGCCGGAAACCCGGTGGAGCTTGGTGAGCAATATCGCGATCTGCGCAACCGCTTCAAGCATATCAACGTGCTTGGCGGCTGTTGCGGTACCGATCATCGACATATCGAGCAGATCTGCATTAGCTGCATGGAAGCCGCGTAAACGCTCAAGCGGGAGTTGGATCAATGATTTGTCAGAACTCTTCAAACGTTTCTGATCTGAATATCCGCTGGGCAACCAGTAAAGAGGCGGGCGAAATCGCCCGTCTCTTTCTGATCTCGTCGGATGGGCTTGCTGCTTATATCTGGAGCCGGATAGACATGCCGGGTCTGACTTTGGAGCAAGTCGGCGAAGCTCGCTATGCGCGCACCAATACGGCGTTCTCCTATGAGAACTGCCTGGTGGCAACACGGCGGGGAGAGATTGTCGGCATGGTGCACGCCTTTCCGATGGAGGTGGACGAGAGCGGAGAAGAGGAAACGGATCCGGTTTTGCGACCTTATGCAGAGCTGGAGGATCCGGGCTCGCTCTATGTGTCCGGTCTGGCCATTCATGACCGCTATCGCGGGCAGGGGATCGGCGGTGAGCTGATGGACTGCGTGTCCGGTTTGGCGCTGGCGAAGGGACTGTCGCGCATTTCATTGATCTGTTTTGAGCGCAATGAGGGTGCACAGGCCTTTTACCGAAAACGCGGCTTTCGGGAGCTTGCGCGACGGCCAATCGTCCCGCATCCGTGCCTTCACTATCAGGATGGCGACGCTGTGCTGCTGGTCGGGGATCGCTGAACCGACAGGTTCAGTGATCTGTCATCAAAGAGAATATTCCTATGCAACATTTTATTACCCCGACTGCGGGGGGTGCTGTCTATGACCGTCATGCCGACGGTTATGATCGCAGGCATAAGCGTTTCTTGCGCATTGCGGGAAACGCGACGCAATCTGCGGTCGAGGGCATGATGTCGGTCGTCGTGCGGCGCGGCATGAGATTGCTGGATGCTGGCTGTGGCACCGGGCGGTTCGGACGTTTTATCCGGACGCTGGAACCTGAAATCGAGTTGACGCTGCTTGATGCCTCACCTGCGATGCTGTCCTACGTCAGTGATGAAGACGCACGGATCATTGAGGGCAGCCTGACGGATCTGCCGTTTCTTGACGGCACCTTTGATGCTGTCGTTGCCACATGGTCGCTGGAAACTCTTGCAGAACCTGCGCTTGGACTGGGTGAGTTGATGCGTGTGATCAAACCCGGCGGCGCGCTCTGTATTGCGATCTGCGTTGAGCCGGAGCACCGCGTCGATGTGTTGACCAAGTGGCTGATGCGCCGTGTGCACAAGAAGTGGTTCGGCCAACAACAATCTGTGGGCTTGATCTGCTCTACGATCAGGGACCTCGGCGGATCCGACATCCGTGTACGGCGCGATGGCGCGACTGCGGCTATTTTTGCGCGGAAGGACGCATGCCGACATTTGTAGGGAGATAGTGAAGGGGAGCAGGTCTGCGCCACCAGCAGGCTTGCCTCCTCATTTTATTACATTGACATATCAAAGTAAGGTGATAATTTGCGCTCCATTCAATGCGAAGGAGTGCGAGATGAACCTCATTCACAAATTTATCGAACAGCGCGGTGCGTTTGAAACGGCTTATGAGAATGGTGACTGGTCATTGCTTGACCCGTTTCTGCATGAGGACATCACCTATGAGGTGATGAACATGCCATTTCATTGTGTGGTCAAGGGCCGCGAGGCTGTGGTTGCCGGTTTCGAGCGCTCGGTGGAGCGGTTCGACAAGCTGTGCATCAGGACGGTCGGGATCGATACGTCGGTGCATGAAGAGGGCGCGAATGTGCTGGTGCATAGCGGCATTCGTTTTGAGCGCCCGAATTGCCCGACGCTGAATTCGAGCCTGTGGGAGATCGCCACTTATCGCGATGGCAAGGTCGAACGCATTGTTGATGTGTATGACCCCGGCACGCGAACCGACTTTGAAAAATGGATGGCGGAGTGGGGCGCAGGGCTTGATCCGCGTTATGTCTGAGGGACTTTAGGCGTCCTTCGTCAACAGGGTGGTGACCCATGACAGGAGCGTGTCGGACGAGGTTTCCGTGAGATTGACGCTGCGGAGCATGGCATCACCTGTCAGTGCCTGTGTGAATGTGACAGCACTCAGAACGGCGATCTGTTTGCGGCTTTCCTTTTTTGCGGGCGCGGGCAGGCCTGCCGCGCGGGCGTCACGCGTTTTTGTTTTGTGAAGCCAATCGACGAGTGGTTCGAGCATGCCGGAGCCTTTGGGCGACCAGCCTGACAGGATCAGCCACATGGCGAGGCGCGCCGTGCCGCGCTTGTCATAGAGATCGGACAGGAGGCGAGCGGCTTCGTCGATGTCGAATGTCTTTTCATCGCTCTCGTCGATGGCGGCGGTCAGTTCCGCGACGAAGCGACGACCGGAAAAACGCAACAGGGCTTCCAGCAGTAAATCGCGATTGCCGAAATGATAGTGGACGGCGGCATCCGTCATGCCGAGGTCGTGGGCGACGCGTTGTACTTTGACGCCGTTTGGCCCTTCGGCAATCAGATAGCGTTCTGCGGTTTCGAGGATCAATTGTTTTGAGTCCTCGACGCTGCGGCGGACGCGTTTGCGCGGTTGGTTTGTCATTTCACATGTTCCGGCGGGCAGCGGCAGTGGCATTTACCTCGGTTGATCAAGGTACGATGGCTGAACGGGCGGGGCCAGCGGGGAATTAAATCAATCCCAGCGATTTGAAGCTCGCGTGTTTGCCTTTGCCGATGACGAGGTGATCGTGCACGGAGATGCCCAAGGGCTTGGCCGTGTCGATGATCTGTTGCGTCATGGTGATGTCGTCGCGCGAGGGCGTCGGGTCGCCCGAGGGGTGATTGTGGACGAGGATGATGGCCGAGGCGTTGAGCGCCAGTGCGCGTTTGACGACTTCGCGGGGATAGACCGGTGTGTGGTCTATGGTGCCGGTCTGCTGTACTTCATCGGCGATGAGGACGTTCTGGCGGTCGAGGAAGAGGATGCGGAATTGTTCGATGGTGTTGTGGGCCATGGCGGCAAAGCAATAGTCCAGCAGCGCGCCCCATGAGGAGATGATGTCACGCTTCATCACCTTGGCTTGTGTGAGACGGGCGGTGGTTTCGCGCAGGATGGCGAAATCGGCGATGGTGGCGTCGCTCACGCCTTTGACATCGTTGAGACGTGCAGGCTCGGCGTGGATTGTCGCGCCGAAGCTGCCGAACATGGCGATGAGGTCTTTTGCCAGCGGTTTCACATCGCGGCGCGGGATGGTGCGGAAGAGAATGAGTTCGAGTAACTCGTAATCAGGCACGGCTGCGGGCGAGGCGACGAAGCGTTTGCGCAAACGCTCGCGGTGACCCGTCATGTGGTCGGTTGGATTTGGTTTTTCCGGCTTCGACCCGTCTGGCATTTGCCCCGTCAGGCATAGGGCGGGCAGTCGAGACCTGCCGGCGATTTGGTGAAAATCTCAAAGCCGTCGGCGGTGACGCCGATGGAATGTTCAAACTGCGCTGACAGCGAACGGTCGCGCGTGACGGCGGTCCAGCCGTCGCCGAGAATTTTGACGCCGGGTTTGCCCGCGTTGACCATCGGCTCGATGGTGAAGAACATGCCTTCTTTGAGCTTCGCGCCTTCGCCCTTGCGGCCGTAGTGCAAAATATTCGGCATGTCGTGGAAGACCAGGCCGACGCCGTGGCCGCAGAATTCGCGCACGACTGAGCAGCGTTCGCCTTCGGCATAAGACTGAATGGCGTGGCCGATGTCGCCCAAGGTTGCGCCGGGTTTGACCACCGCGATGCCGCGCATCATGGACTCATATGTCACTTCGCAGAGGCGCGCGGCCTTGCGCGGCACATCGCCGACGAAATACATGCGATTTGTGTCGCCGTGCCAGCCGTCGAGAATATAGGTCACGTCCACGTTGACGACGTCGCCGTCGCGCAGCACGCGGTCGGACGGGATGCCGTGGCAGACGACATGGTTGATGGAGGTGCAGCAGGAATGGCGGTAGCCGCGATAACCCAATGTGGCGGGCAGCGCGTTATGGGCTTCACCGAACTCGAAAACAGCGCGGTCGATCTGGTCGGTAGTGACACCGGGCTTGATGAATTCGGTCAGCATGTCGAGCGCCGCGCCTGAAATCTGCCCTACCTTGCGCATGCCTGCGAACCCTTCGGGGCCGTAGAGCTTGATCTGGCCGGTGTTGCGCACCGGGGCAGTCTGGGCATCGGTATAGGTCATGTAAAAGAGTCCGGGTGTGGGAGGCGATGGCAGCTGAAGCCGTAATATAAGACGGAACGAGCCATATTCCTAGGCGGCAGGTAAGCGGGGCGCTAAGGTGGCACTCCGCCAAATCACTCAGACCGCCCGTAAAGGCTCTTTTCATGCCGGACCAAGCCTCGCCCATTCGCCCGAAACTCGTGACAGCCTGTGTGGTGCTGATCGGCGATGAAGTTCTGTCGGGCCGCACGCGGGACGCGAATCTTGGCTATATATCGAAACATCTCAACCAGATCGGTGTACAGGTGCGCGAGGCGCGCGTGATCCCTGATATTGAAGAAGTGATCGTCGCCACAATCAACGAGGTGCGGGCGACATATGATTATGTCTTCACCACCGGCGGGATTGGTCCGACGCATGACGATATAACCGCCGACGCGATGGCCAAGGCCTTCGGCGTTGCCATCGGCCATCATCCCGAAGCCATAGCGATCCTTGAGGCTCACTATAAAGAGACGGGCGGCGAATTCACCGATGCACGCAAGCGCATGGCGCGGATCCCCGATACGGCGAGCCTCATTGCCAATCCGCTGAGCAAGGCGCCGGGGTTCCAGATCGGTAATGTGTTCGTTATGGCCGGTGTGCCCATGGTGATGCAGGTGATGCTGGACAGTCTGACCGGCAGGCTGGAAGGCGGTGCGACCATGCAGAGCCGCACGGTCAGCGCCCAGATCGGCGAGGGGACAATCGCCGAACAGCTCGGCGCGCTGCAATTGCGCTACCCCGATATCGGCATCGGCTCTTATCCTTATTATCGCGGCAAGGTATTCGGGACGAGCCTTGTGCTGCGCGGCGTCGATGAGGGGATGCTGGACAAGGCGACTGCCGAGGCGCTGGTCTTGCTCAAAGGATTCGGGGTCGAACCCATTGCTGGCGAGGCTGTTTGAGCAACGGACAGGGATGCGCGAGGCCGGTTTTGCATTTTGTGCAAGGCAGACAGGTCAAATGTCGCCTATTTGCAACAGAATGGGTCGTACATTACGAAAGTTTCAGCAATTTCCCCGTTTGCGGGGGATACAATCTTTCGAGAGTCAGCTAGAGTTTTGGTCTGACAGGGTCCGACAGTCGCCAAGAATTGTTCCGAAAGTCCTTTAGAAAAAGGAGGACGGAGCGGGGATTTGGGGGGAAACCGACGACCCTGAAAAAATAAGGCCTGGGAACGAATTTTGGGTCAGCGATACCCGGAGGGAGAGACGCTAATGAAAAAGATGGTTGGAATTTTGGGTCTGGCGTTCGGCGCGAGCATGATGATTTCCGGCTCGGCACTGGCACTGGACTCCAGCTTCGACGCCATGTCGAAAGCCGGCAAGCACAGCTTCTACGTGTCCTGCACGGGCGGCGCTGGCAAGAGCTCGGTTCAGACGGCTGAAGGCGCCAACGCCAAAGAAGCTCAGGCCAAACTGGCCGCTTCCGCAGGCAACACGTGCTGGCCGGTGTGGCAGGGCCTCGAAGGCTAATCGCCTTCTACGCTTTGGCTATAGATTTAAGGCGGTTCCTTCGGGAGCCGCCTTTTTCTTTGGGGGGCGTTGCGCTGAATCTCTCAAGCGGGCATATCAGGAGGACTGTCTGAATGGCCCCTTGGCGAAACTGGTATACGCATCAGACTTAAAATCTGCTTTCCGAAAGGGAGTGCCGGTTCGAGTCCGGCAGGGGCCACCAATTTGGGTTAGCTGAAATTTCCGGCCGGATGTTTGTCCGTTGGGAAATGAAATCCCATGATCGCCATGTCGACATTTGTGCCGTCGGATGCGAGCGGCAAAATCAGAGTCGAGAATTCCAAGAACTCCTTACCGATCCAGTAAAACCGTTGCGTAAAGGCGACCGGCGCGCGGGTCGAAATCAATCGCTCGATGAGTATCTCGGATTCAGAGATGGCTTCGGGAGTGAATACTTCCCGCATCCGCTTGCCTGTGCGCTCTGACCCGATCATGGCCACGACGTGGGTGCCGACAAGGCGATACCTGAAATCAAGCGGATCGCGAAGCACGTCCACAATTACGACATCGGACATCAGTCTTGGAATTTCGATCGGATCAATATCTTTTCGACCCGGGAGTAGTTCCTGCCGGCATTTGCTCTGCCAATAGGCCAGCAGTGTTCTCGTATTCTGATCAAGCGTAGAGAAGTCGCTAATCAGCTTTAAGCTTGAGGACGCGGGCGCCATTTGCTGGTCGATCTCTCCGAGTAGTTGCTTTATGCCCGTCATGCGCGCCACGTGGTCAGAGAAATTCGAATATGCAGTTTCCCAAGATTGGAAGGTAGATCATTCATTACCTTTGTTAATTCCACTCTAACTGCGAGGGCTGTGCGGCATATGTTTTCGTTAATTACGAATAAGCCAATGTGAAGGACGGATCTGGTGCCCCGCGGTCCTGCTGATGTGATCATGTCAGGTGCAGGAATGCAGGGGATGGCTGTCGGACGAGAATGGGCAGGCTTGAGGCGATGAAGCCGTCGAGGCCGGACCTAATCAAGCCGACCGGAAGCGGATCAGCGAAATCATGCGGGCCATTTTCTGACGGGGGGCATTCAAATTTGAATGTCGATTTTCCAAAGCGCGGCGATATGCTTGCCGCATCTCAACGGCAGATTTCACCTGTTACGATGTTCGGGAGGTTGCATCTGAATTGACAGCATCACCACGACAGAAAATCAGAGTTGGCATGACGCGGCACGCGAAGGCGGATTGCGCGACCGTTTATGACATTGCGGCCCATTCGCCGGGATACCCCGAGTGGAGTGCGATCGGGTCGTTTGAGGAAATCGCTCAAGGGACGGGCGAACGCTACGGCCTCGGGTCGCGACGGATTTTTCGGACCGCTGGCATGGTGATTTTTGAGGAAATCATGGTTGCAGACCGGCCGCACCATCTGGTCTATCGGCTGATTTCAGGATTACCACTGAAAGATTATCTGGGGCAGATCGACCTTACCGCAGAAGGTGATCAGGTGCGGATCGATTGGTATTCGACCTTCGTTCCGCCAAAGGGTTTCGGCTGGTTCTGGCGCCGGTTCATGCAGAAGATTCTCACTGACATGTCGGCGGCGCTGGTGAAGGAAGCCGAAAAGCGGATGGCGAAGAAATAACTTCGCGCAGAACGGATCAGGCGTGGGCTTTGGCCGCCGCGTGGAAAACCGCGCTGGCGGGTGAGGCTTCGCCTGCGCTGAGGCCCGCGTCGAACTTATAATGCGTCGAGCAATAGGGGCAGATGGTTTCCAGCCCACGGCCCATGTCCAGAAACACATGCGGATGATCGTTGGGCGGGGTGGCGCCGACGCACTCAAATTCCTTCACGCCGATGCGAATTTCCGCAACGCCTGCGTCATTGGTGAATTTGGGTGTGGCTGGACCGTGCATCGGGGAAATCCTCTGGAGCGTGATGGCGCCAAACTAGACTGCGTCGCACGGCATTTCCAGATGAAATTCAGGCTGCGCCAAGGTCGGGCTTGCCCGAGTTTGGCTCACATTAGGCCGCGCCGCGATGAGGCTCAAATTTGGATGACGTGGAGTCATAATCAGCACTTGGCCCAAGTGAAAGCCTTGGGCATACTCTGCGCCGGCTGAACTAAAGAGGGCATCAGACCTTCGGGGCCGGACACTGTTTTGGGAGGTACTATGTCATCTGGGCCCGCCGGGCGCGACGCGCCACTATCGCGTTGGACGTTGCTCGCCTTTGCACTTCCTGCGGCACCAATTTCTGCCATGGGCTTGCCGCTCGTTGTGCATCTGCCTCCGTTCTATGCCGGAACGCTGGGCTTGGGCCTGACGGTCGTCGGTTCGATTTTCATGCTGGCGCGGTTCTGGGACGTGTTCACCGATCCGGTGCTCGGCGTTCTCTCCGACCGCTTTGAAACACGCTGGGGCCGCCGCCGCCATTGGATCGTGCTCTCCGTGCCGATCATGCTGCTGTCGGCTTACATGATCTTTATGCCGCAAGGCGAGGTGACGGCCTTCTATCTGGTCTTCTGGCTGTTCGTTCTCTATGTCGGCTGGACGCTGCTTACCATTTCGCACATGTCGTGGGGCGCGGAGCTGACATCGGATTATTTTCAGCGATCACGCGTGCAAGGTTCGCGCGAAGTGCTGCTGGTTCTCGGCATGGTGTTTGTGCTTATTTTGCCGATCATCGCCGTGAAGCTGTTTCCCGACAACGATCCCAAATTTGTCGGTGTGGCGTCGATGGGCTGGTTTGTCATCATCCTGTTGCCGATCACTGTGGCGCTCGCCGTGTGGCGTGTGCCGGAAAGGCCCGCGCCGAAACCCGAGCATGTTGCGTTTCGTGATGCGGTGAGGCTTCTCGTCGAGAACCGGCCTTTGCGTTTTGTGTTGGCGGCGGACCTTATCTCCGGTGTGTCGGGCGGCATCGTGGCGAGCCTGTTTCTGTTTCTTGCCAACGATGCGTTCAAGCTGACGCAGGTGCAGTCCTATCAAATGCTGCTGGCTTACTTTCTATCGGGTGTGGCTTTCATTCCGCTCATGTTGTGGATCAGCCATCGGGTGGGCAAGCATAAGGCGGCGGCGCTGTCGGCATTGTTCAATGCCGTTTCCGTGCCGCTGATTTTGCTGGTGCCGACCGGCAATGTGCAAGCGGCGCTGGCGGTCTGGATCCTCTGCGGTGTCAACATGGCGGCGGGGCCCTTCCTGTTCCGCTCAATCATGGCGGACGTGGCTGACCATGATGCCGTGCAAACCAAGCAGACGCGCACGGGGCTTTTCTATTCCTTGCTGACATCCACGAGCAAGGTCGGTGCTGCCTTTGCGATTGGTCTGTCTTACTGGATGCTTGATACAATCGGCTTTAAGCCGGACGGCGAAAACACGCAGGCCGCGATTAACGGGCTGCGCATGGTCTATGTCTGGCCGGCAGTTGTCATCAGCGTCGCTGTGGCCGGTATTCTTTGGTATTTCCCGCTCGATGAAGCACAACAAAGAGCCAACCGGGATATTCTCGACCGGCGCATTCTCGACGCGGCGGCAGCCGGCATTGAAGTGCGCACCGGTGCGCCGAGCGATCCGCAGTCGTCGGGTGTGCCCGCCGACTGATTTCGGTCGTTCCCCTTCTACCTTGTTTCAGGAGTAAATCGGCGTGGCCGAAAGACATCACTCTACCTGGCGGTTGTTTTTATATTCGCTGCCGTCAATCACGCTTGCAGCCCTCGGCCTGCCGCTCGCTGTTCATCTCCCCAATTACTATGCCGAAGCGATGGGTCTTGGCCTCACCACTGTCGGCGCTGCTTTTTTCCTCGCGCGCATGTGGGATGTGGTTGTCGATCCGCTGCTCGGGCAGATGTCAGATAAATACAAAACGCGCTGGGGCCGTCGTCGCCCGTGGGTTGTGGTCTCCGCGCCGATTTTGATGATCGCGACCTATTTCGTTTTCATTCCGGGGCGCGGTCTGCCGACACTCAACTGGATGTTGGCATTGTTTGGCATTGATCCGATGCTCGCCGTCACCGAAACCTATCTGGTGGGCGGATTGTTTCTGCTCTATCTCGGCTTCACGATGCTGTTACTGGCGCATATGTCCTGGGGTGCGGAACTGAGCAGCGACTATAATCAGCGTTCGCGTATTCAAGGTTGGCGCGAGGGCTTGTCAATTCTCGGTGTGCCGCTGGTGCTGATGCTGCCGATGGTTATTCAATTTGTCGGTGGTGTGGACGCCAAGCATTACAGCGTCGAGATCATTGGTTGGTTCATCATTATTGTGACGCCCGTTGCCGCGCTGATCGCTGTCAGTTCGATGGGCGAGTATGAAGTGAAACCCGAGGCGCATATTTCATTTAAGGACGCGGTCGGACCGCTATTGAAAAATAACGGGTTGCGTCGTTTGGTGATTGCCGATTTGGCGAGTGGTTTTTCCGGTTCGGCGCTCGGCGCGATGTTTATTTTTGTGGCGACGCAGGTGTGGCAGGTGGGCGGCTACACCGAGATGCTTTTGCTGCTTTACTTCTTCTCCGGTGTCGCCTTTGTGCCGGTGGCACTGTTCATGTCCTACAAATTCGGCAAGCGGGCGACGATGGTGGGCGCTTCGCTCTTCAACGTCTGTTTCGTGCCGGTTCTTCTTCTCATTCCGGCGGGCAATATTTGGGTCGCCGCAACCGTTCTCATTTTTCTCGGCGTCAATGTCGGCATCCCCTCGGTGCTTTATCGCGCCATGATGGCGGATGTTTGCGACCAGGACGAAGTGGTGACAGGCCAGCGCCGCACAGGGCTTTTCTTTGCTCTGCTGACGCTGACTGCCAAAGTCGGCAGCGCGTTGGCGATCGGCATTGTTTACTTCACGCTCGACTGGATTGGGTTCGACGCGAAGGGTAACAACACAGCCGAAACGCTGATGAATATGAGCTATCTCTATGTAGCCGTTCCCTTCCTCTGCAACCTCTTCGTGGCGACGATGATGTGGAGATATCCCATCGGGCTTGCCGAGCAACAAGAACTGCGCCGCCAGCTTGAAGAGCGTGTGGTGGAAGAGGTTGAATCCGTCGAGCGGACGGGCGTCGAAGGGATCGTTTAAGCGATATCAGCTAAATGCAAAACGGGAGCCTCGCGGCTCCCGTTTTTATTTTTAGTGAATGCGTTTAGTGCGCGCCGCAGCCGCAGCCGCCAATTTCGATGAAGCCCTTGGGATCATAGGCATAGTCAACGGCGCGTGTTGATGCTGATGCTGTGGCGTTGAACTCGTCGCGCATGGTGCTGCGCAACGTGGCGTCGGTCATATAATCCAGTGCCGTCATGGCGAGCGCCTTGGCGCCGTCGATGCAGGCTTTGTCGCCTGTTTCCGATCCAGCCCATTTGGCAAATTCGGGATTGTGGATCACGACATTGGGCGGGGCGCAGGAAATCATCGGATGGATTGATGGTACGCGATGGCTGACATTGCCCATGTCGGTGCTGCCGGCCGAGCCGCTGGGCATTTTGGACATTGGGAAAAACGTGCGGCCCAGCGAAAGCATGTTGGCTTCGTAGCTGCCCGCGAGCGGCATCGAGGTTTTGAGGTCGAGGAAATTCACCTTCGACCAACGAATGTCGGCGGTGCAACCTGTGGCGAGCGCACCGGCTTCGAAGCAGGCCTGCACGCGGGCTTTCAAAGCTGCGAGATCCTCCGCAAAGGCACCGCGGACATAGAAGAGACCTTCGGTTTCGTCCGGCACAATGTTGGGTGCGCTGCCGCCTTTCGTGATGATGCCGTGGATGCGGTCTGTTGATTTGATGTGTTGGCGCAATTGGGCAATGGACTGATAGGCCGTGACGAGCGCGTCGAGCGCATTGAGACCAGCGTGGGGCACGGCGGATGCGTGGGCGCTCTTGCCGCGATAGGTGACGACGACTTCGCAAACGCAGATGCAAGGCATGGTGATGAGATCGACACCAGCGGGGTGGACCATCATGGCGGCGTCCAAATGGTCAAAGGCACCTGCCTGTGCCATCAGCTCTTTGCCGCCGCCGCGCTCTTCGGCAGGTGTGCCGAGGTAGCGCACGCGACCGGGAAGGTTTACGCCGAGTTTGGCCAGCGCGAGCGATGCGCCGAGGCCGGTGGTGGCAATGATATTGTGGCCGCAGGCATGACCGATTCCGGGGAGCGCGTCATATTCCGACAGGATCGCGACTTCCGGCGTGTTGTCGGGACCGAAGCTGGACGAATAGGCGGTTTGAAGACCGAAGGCACCGCGCGTGACGGGCAGGTCATGCTGCTCAAGTTTTGCGGTGAGAAGTTTGGCGGCTTCAAATTCGTGGAAAGCGAGTTCGGGATTGGCGTGGATCGCGTGGCTTACGCCGATTAATTCCGGTGCCATGGCGTCGATGGCGGCGCAAACATCGCGCTTCAAAGCGGCTACTGTCATAATATCTCCTCCGGTTTTGCGGAAATCCTAGCGGCTCGCTCCCGTGATGGCGAGATAATCGAGGTGTGCGACATGGACTATTTTCAATCGGACGGGTTGAGGCTTGCTTATCGCGTGGTGGGCGAGGGCGAACCCATTGTGCTGGTGCACGGATTTGCCTCGACGCATGAGGTGAACTGGGTGACGACGGGCTGGTCGCGCGCACTGGTGGACGCGGGGCGGCGCGTGATCATGGCCGACGGGCGGGGGCATGGCGCGAGCGAGAAGTCCTATGACGAGGCGGACTACACGCTGGAAGCTATGGCGGGCGATGTTGTGGCGCTGATGGATCATCTGGGTGAGCCGGGCGCGGACCTGATGGGCTATTCGATGGGGGGCATGGTGTCGCTCGTGGCGGCGGGGCTGTGGCCGGACCGGTTCGACCGCGTGATCGCGGCAGGTGTGGGCGAGCGGTTGTTCGATAAGAACAAGGGCGCGAGCGACGTAGTGGAGGCTCTGCTTGCCAATGACGGCGCCATCGTCGGCGGACGCGCGGCACAGATGTTCCGGTTGTTTGCTGATCAGAACAAGCAAGACCGGAATGCACTGGCGGCATGCTTTGCAGCGGTGCGGACGGATTTTCCTGACGAGTTGTTGGGGCGTATCGCGCGGCCTGTATTGATCGTGGCGGGTGAGACGGATGATGCGGCGGGCGCGGCGGGACCGCTGGCGGCACGGATACCGCAGGGAGCGGCATTCACTGTGCCTAAGCGTGACCACATGCGGACGGTGGGGGACAAGGTTTATAAGGAAGCAGTGCTGAAGTTTTTGGGGTGAGATCGTGCGTTTCTTAACCTCCCCTCAAGGGGGAGGTGAAGTGTTTTTATCTAGCGACGAGCGGCGAGAATCCCAGATGCATACCGGCGTCCGTGATCAGCGTCTCGCCTGTGATGTGATCCGAACCTTCGCCTGCAAAGAAGACAACACTCTTGGCAATATCATCCGGTGTGCCTGCGCGGGCGAGTGGCGTCGTGGCGATCTGGTTGTCGATGATCTTCTGGTACTGCGCGTCGCCGAAGCGGTCAGAGAACCAGCGTGTGCCGATGAAGCCGGGGCAGACGGCGTTGACGCGAATTTCGGGTGCCAGCGAGCGGGCGAGCGAGAGCGTCATGGTGTTGAGCGCGCCTTTGGACGCGGCATAGGCCACTGACGAACCGATGCCTGTGACGCCTGCAATTGACGAGATGTTGACGACGGAACCCTTGCCCGCTTTTTTCATCGCAGGGGCGCAGGCGCGGATCATCTGATAGGCACCGATGACGTTGACTTTGTAAATCCAGAGGAAGTCGTCGGCGCTCAGCGCGTCAAGATCGGCGTGATTGGCAAATTGTGTGGTGCCTGCATTGTTGACGAGAATGTCGATGCGGCCCCATTTGTCGATCGCGGCAGCTGCGATTTTCTTGCAGTCTTCGTCATTGCCGACGTCGCCCTGCGCCATGATGGCTTCGACACCTTTGGCCTGACAAAGCGCCACTGTCTCTTTGGCCTCTTTTTCGCTCTTGGTGTAGTTGATGACGACCTTGCTGCCGCGCTCGGCAAGCAATATGGCGACCGACGCGCCGAGGCCTGTTGCGGACCCTGTGACGATGGCGACTTTGTCTTTGAGTGTCATGGTGCTTCCCCTGAGATATTTGCTTTTGAGGGAAGTGTAACGGCTCGGGCCTGAAATTCCATGACGAACTCAGGTCTGACGGTCAGTCAGGCATCGGGGGGAAATTTAAAGGCGGCGAGGATGAGCTTGTCGGCAAGCTTGTTGCGACGGGCGGGCGCGGTCGTCAGTTCCACGCAGACGAGATTGTCCTCGTGACGGATCACATGCCCGAGCGCGAAGCCGACTTCGGGTACATCGAGCGCGATGCTCGCGCCCGAAGCGGGCAAGGGACGGCACTCGATGACGGCGCCGGTTGCCGACATTTCATGGACGATGCAATCAACATCCACACCGGCAAACACAATACGGCCTTCGATGCGTGCCGAGATACGCCGGAAGCTGCGGCGGTCTGGCGCGTCGTTGGGTGATGTCGGCGGCAGTTGAACGTGTTTTGGCATGGTTCATTCCCGGATCAATAAGATCCGGGAATGAAACTAGCGGCCTATGGTTGCAAAACCGTTTCGGTCGATTGTGCTATTTCGGGAGATCGGCAAGGAAATCGCCGATAACTTTCTGGAAATCAATGCGCTTACCCAGCGTGGCCATGGGGCCTGCCGTGAGGCCGCCATCGACAGCGATGGTCTGACCGGTGACGAAGGTCGAGGCATCGGATGCCAGAAACAGAGCGGTTTCGGCGATGTCGCTCGGCAGGCCTGAGCGCGGCGTCGGCTGGATTTTGGCCAGATGCTCCTGCATGACGACGGCGAGTTGATCGGCAACCTGCGTGCCGAGGCCGAGGCCCGCACCGAAGATCGATGTAGCGATGCCACCGGGGCAGATGGCGTTGGAGCGCACAAAATTCGGCGCGAGTTGGAGCGCGGCGCAGCGCGAGAAGTGATGCACGGCGGCTTTGCAGGCAGAATAAACGAGCGGGCCGTAACCGGCTTGCAGGCCCGCGACGGAGGCTGTTGAAATGATGGAGCCGGATTTTTGCGCGACCATGTGCGGCACGGCATATTTATAGCCGAGCACGACGCCCTTCAGCAGCACGCCGACGGTTTCGTCAAAACCGTTCATGTCGATTTCGTGCAATTCGCCGCCGACGCCGCCATAGCCTGCATTGTTGAACAGCACGTCGAGACGTCCGAATTTTTTGACCGTGTGATCGACGAGATTTTTCATTTCGTCTTCATGGGCGACATTGGCGCGGCAATAGGAAAAATTCGCGCCAAGCTCGCGCTCCATTGCTTCGCCTTTATGGTCCTGTAAATCGCCCGCGACAACTTTCGCGCCTTCCTTGAGGAAGAGGTCCACGGTGCCGCGACCGATGCCGCTGGTACCGCCTGTGATGATTGCTACTTTGCCTTCGAGTCTGCCGGTCATGGTTGTCGTCCCTGTTTTGGTTTTTGAGTTTCTTTGATTTTTAGTTTCACCTCCCCTTGAGGGGAGGTCAAAAAATCTTCTTTAGATTTTTTGGGTGGGGGATGCAGTGCTGCGGCACTTTCTGTGTGCCCGTTGGACTTCGTTCCCCCCACCCAAAATATTCGGAGGCGAATATTTTGACCTCCCCACGAGGGGGAGGTGGGATTTTGCTACTTTCCCTTGAAAATGGCCTTGCGCTTTTCCATGAAGGCTGTGCGGCCCTCCGCGTAGTCTTCGCTGTGGAAACAACGTTCGATCAGTTGATCGCAAAAAGCGGCGGCGAAATTTTCCGGTGCTTTCAATGTTTCGTCGATGATCTTCTTGGCGGTCATCACGGTGAGGGGAGCGTTGTCTGCGATGGTGGCGCAGGTGGCGCGGGTCTCTGCTTGTAAGGCCTCGCGCGTGAAGACGCGGTTGATGAGGCCCATGGCGTGCGCTTCATCATGGCTGAAGCGTCGTGCGGTGAAGAAAATTTCCTTCGCGTATGCGGGGCCGACAAGATCGACAAGGCGGCGGGTGCCTGACGCGGCGTAGGCGAGACCGAGTTTGGCAGCGGGGATGCCGAAGGTGGAACCGGCTGACGCGAAACGCAGATCGCAGGAGAGCGCGATGCCCAAGCCGCCGCCGATGCAATAGCCGTCGATCATGGCGATGGTCGGGCGCTCGGCACGCGCGATGGTTTCAAACGCCAGCGTGGTGGCGTCTTCGTATGTGACGACGCTGGCCGGATCGCCGCGCTGGGCTTCGAACTGCGAAATATCGGCACCCGCGACAAAGGCTTTACCGCCTGCGCCGGTGAGCACGATGGTTTTGATTTCCGCGTCAGCTTCAAAACTCGCGATGATCGAAGGGATCGCCTGCCACATGTCGATGCTCACGGCATTGAGGCGTTCTGGATTGTTGAAGATCATCCAGCCGATCGCACCGTCTTTTTTGACGATCATGCGGGGCGTGGGGGAGGTGTGGGTCGGCATCAGCGGCTCCGGTCAATTTTGAATTGGCCGCATTGTGCCTGCCGCGTTCTCCAATGTCATCCCGGGCTTGTCCCGGGATCTAGTGTGGCGTGTTCAGGGTGTGCGGCTCCTGGACCCCGGCACAAGGCTGGGGTGACAGAATTAAATGCAGTTTAAACCGGCGCGACACATTCCAGCTTTGGATCATGCGCAGGTGGCTCAGCATCCTTCAGGTCTGCGAGGAGATCGGATTTTAGCGAGGCATAGGCCGGATCGCTCCACAGGTTGCGCCATTGCTGCGGGTCGTTCTTGTGGTCGTAGAGTTCGCCTTCGCTGCCGTCATAAATCGTGCCGGGCAGATAGGCGGTGATTGTGTAGCCGTCGCGGTAGATTGTGCGCAGGCCCACCGTTGTGCCGTCGATGTGGGTGCAGTCCCATTCGGTGAAGACGCGCTCGCGGCCTTGTTTGTCGCCATGCGCGTCAGTTTTTGGCATGGGCTTGCCCTGCATCCATTCGGGCACGGGCAGGCCCGCTATCTCGCAAAAGGTGGGTGCGAGATCGACCTGACCCACGGGGGCTTTGACGCTGGCGGGTGTGACGCCTGCCGATTTCGCCGGACGCCAGATCATAGGCAGGCGCATCAGCGCATCGACGTGATAGGGGCCTTTGAACAGCAGGCCGAACTCGCCCTGAAATTCGCCGTGGTCGGTGGTGAAGACCACGTCCACATCATCGCCCCAACCGCGGCGCGCGATTTCGGCCATGACTTTGGCGACGGCCTCGTCGATCAATTCGTTTTCGACATGGGTGAAGGCGTTGATTTCCTGCACCTGATCGGCGGTCATGTCGGCGGCGCGGAATTTCGGTGGCGCTTCGTAATTTGTCACGCGCGTGCCGTTGTACCATTCCAGCCAATGCTGCGGCTTGTCTTTGAGGATCGCTTCGATCTTGTCTTTGGAGCCGGGATAAAATTCCGGCAGCGGCGTGTCGCGCCAAGGGTGGCGGCCAAGCTCGCTCTGCGGCGGGTCCCACGGGTGATGCGGATCGGGAAAGGACATCCAGCAGAACCAATCCTCGTCGGCCTTCACGGTTTTCAACCAGTCGATGGTGCGGTCGGCAACCCAGTCGGTGTGATAAAGCTCGCGCGGGATCGAATTGAAATGCAGCTGGCAGCCGCCCGTCTCGCCGCCGCCTTCCGCGTTGACGTTGAACGTGTCGTCGAGGTTTTGATAAAACTTGCCGATCGCTTCGGGGTCTTTCGATTTCACCCAGTCGCTGTAGTGCAGGATCATGGGCGAGTGCGTCGCCAGTTCCATATGCTCGAAGCCGCGATGCGGCCCGTGTTCGCCGAGGCGCGACATCTGGCTTTCATAAAACTGTTGTTTGAAATCCATGAAGGGTTCGAAATGCGCCTTGCCGATGAGCGCGGTGCGATAGCCACCTTCGTCATGCAGATAGCGCGCGACGGAAGGCGCATCGACGGGTAGCGGCACGCCGTTCATCCAGACGCCATGCGTGGAAACATATTGGCCGGTTATCATGGTGGAGCGGGCGGGCATGCAGACGACGTTCTGGTTATGCGCGCGGGTGTAGTTGATGCCGCCATTGGCCAGTGCGTCGATGGCGGGCGTTGCGGCGACCTTGCCGCCGTTCGCGCCGATGGCGTCAAAGCGCATCTGGTCGGTGGTGATGAAAAGGATTTTGCGGCCCATGGGGGGTCCTCCCGCCGGTAGTTTTAATGATTTTCATTAATTTAGCGGGGATGGCCGCAGGAGGCAAGTGTGGCGCGGGGTGCGGACGGGGGCAAGGGGGCGGCGCTTGCCGCAACTCAAGGCGTGGCTGGCGGGATCAAGTCCGGCCATGACGGCGGTGCAAAGTTTCAGGCGCTGAGATCGACCAGCTTGCCCATGCCGGAGGGCGCTGCGGCCTGCTGCTTGCCCTGCTCGACGGCAGCTGAGAGGAGATTGGCAACGGCTTCACCCTGCTCGTGACCCGCTTTGAGCATAGCCATCTGCATAGAGGATTGAACTTGCGACTGGGAGGCGATGACGGCGGATGCGGCAAGAGACATGGGGAACCGGATATGGGGAGTGACAGATCAAGGGTAGCTCGGGAAAATTAACGAGTGGTTGATCGTCTGCGCGTTGGTTATTCCTCTTTAAGAAAAGATGTCATCTCCACAAACGCTTCCCGATCCTGAATCATAAACATATGTCCGCCCTCGAACATTTTTAATTCGGCGTTGGGCAGGCGTTCCATCATTTTTAGTTGTGTTTCGGGCAGGGCCTGTCCGTCGTATTTGCCGCCGCAGAGGAGGGTGGGGCAGGTGATCTCGTGCAGCCGGTCCCACGTATCGTGTCCAGCCCGCGCCTCAAGCTGGCGGCGTTGGCCCATCGTGTGGCCGGGTTCATCCCTATAGGGATCGTTGGCGGCGAAGGCCACAAATTGCTCGTAGGTTTCTGGGTTGGCGGCGATCCAGTCCGGGGTGCGGCGCGTGTCCATGATGGGGATGAGGTGTTTGGCGCGGGCGATGGGGTCTAGGTGCTGGACCTCGTGGAGCGGGTAGGAGCTGCCGCCTGCGCCGCCGGGCGAGGTGCAGGCCAGCACTAGACGCTGAATGCGGGCGGGGTGGCGGAGCGCCAGTTCCTGCGCGACCATGCCGCCGAAGGAGACGCCGACGACATGGGCCATGGTCCAGCCGAGTGCGTCCATGAGGGCGGCGGCGTCATCGGCGTATTCAGCCATTGTATAGGGACGGTCGGGCTTTGAGGTCTGGCCGAGGCCGCGCTGGTCATAGGCGACCATGTCGAAGTGTTTGGCAAGCGGGCCGTCCATGGCGCTTGGCTTGTTGCGGAGGTCGCCCGCTGTGCCGGAAATGAACAGCAAAGGGGCGGGGGCTGGGCTGCCTGACGTAACTTCAAGGGCTTTGCGCTCGTAATAGACTTCAAGGTCGCCCAGTTTGACGGTCGGCATGGTCGGGACTCCAAAATAGTTTTTGCAATTTTGTTTGGCGCGACCATATCACCCTGAGGAATGCGTGGAAGTTGGGGGGATGTGCGAAAGGCGGGGCAGGCTTTGCGAGAGGTTCGCAAAAATCGCCGGTTTGGTCGTAACATTCTCTATATGTTAGGCTATTAGGATCGCGGTGAGCCGTGATCGTTACAAGGGAGAGCCGCATGTCGAAGCCAGTTGAGCGGAACCGCGCATCAGATGCGTTGTCGGTTTGCGATCCTGTGTGGGACCGATTGCGCGCCGAGACGGAAGACATGGCGCTGAGCGAAGCGGCGCTGGCGAGCTATCTCCACGTTACGGTTCTGCACCACAAGAAATTTGAATCCTCGCTCGCCTATCAGCTGGCCCAGAAGGTCGGTAATTCGGAAGTGCGGGCGATGCAGTTGCGCGAACTCTTTGACGAGGCGCTGCGCGAAGACCCCGCCATTGGCGAAGCGGCGCGCGCGGATATTGTTGCCTGGTATGAACGCGATCCGGCCTGCCATACATATGCGCAGCCTTTGCTGTTTTTCAAAGGCTATGCGTCCTTGCAGCTATATCGCGTGTCGCATTGGCTCTGGACCAATGGCCGTCGCCCGATGGCGCTTTATCTTCAGAGCCGCGTGTCGGAATTGTTCTCGGTTGATATTCATCCCGCTGCGGTTATCGGCAAGGGTGTGTTCATCGACCATGCCAATGGCATCGTGATCGGCGAGACGGCTGTTGTCGAAGACGATGTGTCGATGTTGCATGGCGTGACGCTGGGCGGCACGGGTAAGGAAACGGGCGACCGGCATCCGAAGATCCGTCGCGGTGTGCTGATCAGTGTCGGCGCGAAAGTGCTCGGCAATATTGAAGTCGGTGAGTATAGCCGCATCGGCGCGGGCAGCGTTGTGCTGCAAGCCGTACCGCCGCATTGCACGGCGGTGGGCGTGCCCGCCAAACTCGTCGGCTGCGCCGGTTGCGACAAGCCGAGCCACGAGATGGACCACATTATCAACGAAGCCGAGCAGGGTAGCGGGATTTAAGTTCTGCTGACTTTTGGTGCTGTCTTCAGATAACCCGTCACGGCGCGGCGCACGCGGTCGGTGAGGGATGAGGCATCAGTTTCGCCGTAGAGACCTGCTGTGTCGATCATGCCGCGCGTGAGCGCGACGACATCATGGGCGGCGATTTCGGGTTCGCTGAAACCGCGCGCGGCGAAAGTCGCGCTGACCTCGGCGACGATGGCCATTTTCAATTCATGAGTTTCGGTGTGGAGCGGCAAGGTCGACTCGGCATATTCGAGCGCGCGCGACACCTGCGGGTCGTCGAGCTGATGCGCGATGCCTGCTGCAATCAAACGATCCACGGCTTCGGCAAATGGTCTTGAACGTGTCTCGCGCGCCGCGAGGCGGATCGCGTCGAGCATCGTTTGGCGTTTGCGCCGGATGAGTTCGGTGAGGATCGCGTCCTTGCCCGGAAAATACTGGTAGAGCGAGCCGATGCTCGCGCCTGCGCGCTGCGCCACGGCATTGGTGGTGAAGGGCACCAAACCTTCCTCACGCAAAATGTGAGCCGCGGCTTCAAGGATGGCATCGACCGTGGCGTTGGAGCGCGCCTGACGCGGGGCTTTGCGCGGCTCGATGGGGTGAGGCTTTGCGGATTTGTCGGACATGGAATGCGAGTTTAAAATGTGACGGATTGCTCATATTTTGAAGTCTCATCACCGGCTTGGCAAGGGAGCACGACGCCATGAGCGATAGAGAAATTAGCTACACCATTTTTATGCTGCTGCGGACGACACCTGCCTGGTTGCGCCTGTCGCGGCCCGAGCGCAATGCGATTGCGGAAGAGGCGTTCGGCTTTGCGCTGAAAGACGGCACAGTGGACTTCAGCTATCACGATGCAGAAGCCTTTTCAGGCCGCGCGACGGATGTTGCCGTGTTCAAGACGGCGGTGCTGTTTGATTATTACAAAGTGGTCGAGCGGCTGCGCGATTCCAAACTCTTCACCGAACCCTATTACGAGGTCGTGGACATCATCCCGACGATTGAAGAAGGCTTCCGCCACTTTGAGGCAGAGGAAGTAAAAGCATGAGGATCGATGGACGAGTGGTGCTGGTGACGGGCGGCAGCGCAGGCATAGGCGCGGCGCTGGTGCGGCAGCTGTCAGACAAGGGCGCGCGCGTCATCGTGACCGGACGTGACAAAGAGCGGCTCGAAGAAGTCGCGGCTTATCATCTAGACATTGTGACTTATCGTGTTGACTTTTCTGACAGCACGGCAGTCGATAAGTTTATTGCGACAATGGCCTCGACGCATCCAGATCTATCGCTCGTCATCAATAATGCAGGCGTGCAAACGGAAATGGACCTTGTGAACGCGACGGCGCTGTTGCCGGATGTACGCGTGGAACTTGCCGTCAATCTTGAAGCTGTAGTGGCGCTTACTATCGGGCTTCTGCCGGCGGTGGTGGCGCGGGGCGGTGGGGCGATCGTCAATGTCACGTCGGGGCTGGCGATTGCACCGAAGGAAGCCTCGCCCGTTTATTGCGCGGCGAAAGCGGGTCTGAGGAGTTTCACCAAAGCGATGCGCTATCAATGTGAATTGCGTGCGCCGGAAGTGAAGATAGTCGAAGTGGTGATGGCGCTTGTGGATACCGGCATGACAGCAGGTCGCGGGCGCGGCAAAATTTCACCGGCGAAAGCGGCACGTGGCATTGTGCGCGGCATTGAGGCGGGGGACGATGAAGTATGGATCGGTAAGACGAAGCTGCTGCGCGTGCTGAACAGGATGTCGCCGTCGCTCGTCGAACGTATCATGCGTTGAGGCTTACGGCAGGCGGTCTTGCAATGTGTACCAAAGCACGCCGAGCATGAGGCCGGGGTAGCGCAGCCATGTGCCGCCCGGAAAATTCGGGACTTTGATTTCGCTTAAGCAGTCGAAGCGTTCGGCCTGACCGGCGACGGCTTCGGCCATGAGCTTGCCCGCAAGCGTTGCGATGTTGATGCCCTGACCGGAGTAGCCTTGCGCGTAAAAGACATGTGGTGCGAGGCGTCCGAAATCCGGCAGGCGCGGCATGGTGATGGCGAGCGTGCCGCCCCATGAATAGTCGATCTTGACGTCTTTAAGTTGCGGGAAGATGCGCAGCATGGGTTTGCGCACGAAAGCGGCAATGTCGCGCGGAAATTTAGACGAGTAATTTTCGCCACCGCCGAACAGCAGGCGGTGATCGGCGGAAAGGCGGTAATAGTCGATGACGAATTTTGTGTCCTGCACGGCGACATTATCGCGGATGAGGGCGCGGGCTGCTGCCTCGCCCAAGGGTTCGGTGGCGATGATGAAATTATTGACGGGTATGATGCGTCCGGCGATACGCGGTTCCAGGTTTTTAAGATAGCCGTTGCAGGCCATGACAACGAATTTCGCGGTGACTGAACCGTCGGCGGTGTGAACCTTTGCCGGATCAGTGTGGTCGATTTTGGTGACGCGGGAGTTTTCGTAGATTGTGACGCCTGCGGCTTTCGCGGCGCGCGCCATGCCCAATGCATAGTTGAGCGGGTGGAGATGGGCCGCGCCATTGTCGAGCAAGCCGCCGTGATAGCGGGTGGTCGCGACCATCTCGCGCATTTCATCGGGTGGGATGAAGCGCGTCTGCGTGTAACCATATTCATTTGCGAGGTGGTCTTGTTCTTCCCTGAACCATTCCGTGTCGCCTTTCTTCCACGCGGCCTGCAACACGCCGGGTTTCAGATCGCATTCGATATTATGTTTGGCGATGAGGCCTTTGACAGTGGCGACACTGTCTTCGGCGAGGGCCCAGAGGCGATGCGCCCAGTCGCGGCCGAGTTTTTCTTCAAGCGCGCGCTGGTCCTTGCGATGGCCGGTGCCGAGCTGACCGCCGTTGCGGCCCGACGCGCCGAAGCCAACGCGTTCAGCATCGATGAGCGTGACGGCGTAGCCGCGTTCGGCAAGATGGAGGGCGGCGGAGAGGCCTGTATATCCCGCACCCACGACGCAAACGTCGGTTGTCTCGTCACCCTTGAGTGAGGGAAGAAGAGGCCATGCGCTGGCGGTGGCGGCGTAGTAGGAGGCGGGGTATCCGCTCATAAGTCTCTCAGCTTGTTATCGCGTGATTTTGTATGTCGCTTCCTCGCGGCCCGAGGCGTGGATGTCGTTGAGGTCCATGCAGGCTTCCCAAGGCGCGCTGTCGCGCGTGTCTTCGAGTTTTTCTTCGTTTTCCCATTCCGTGTAGAAGGCGACGCTTTTGTTGTCGGCGCGAACGAGAATGCGCGAGGTCAAGAAACCTTTGGGTGGATTGCGGTCCAGCTCACGTTCAGCATAGGCACGAAGCTGCGTCTGGATGTCATCGGGTGATGTGGTCTTGAACTGAATGAGGTGGGCGACAGGCATGCAGGCTTCCGTTTCTGGTGTTGGCTGGACTATAGCACGGATTGCCTATAGCACGGGGCGTTTGCCCTTGGCTTGTACTTTGGAAAAAGGTGATTGCAGCATTGCGTCGCGCTGCCTTTGCTCCAAAATGCTTCAAAAGCATAACAAATGGAGTGAGACGGGATGGGACGCGTTGAAGGTAAAGTGGCCATTGTGACAGGGGCGGCCAAGGGCATCGGGGCGGCGAGCGCCAAGGCGCTGGCGCGCGAGGGCGCGAAAGTCATATGCAGTGATTTTGATGAAGCGGGCGGCGAGGCTGTCGCCGCTGAAATTCAGCGGCTCGGCGGCGAGGCGATTTTTGTTGCCCATGACGTGACCGACGAAGCGCAATGGGAAAATGTGGTGAAGGTTGCCGAAGCTAAATTCGGCGGGCTGCACATCGTCGTCAACAATGCGGGCATCGCGCCTGCTGGTGGCGGCGGGCCGATCGAGGAGAAGACGCTGGAGAATTGGCGGCGCACCGTTGAGGTTGATCTCGATAGCGTGTTCCTTGGTTGCAAGCACGGTATCCGCACGATCAAGAAAACAACGGCCAAGGGCGGGAAGGGATCGATCATCAATATTTCGTCGATCATGGGGATCATCGGCTGGCCCAATACCGGCGATTACAATGCGGCCAAAGGCGGTGTGCGCCTGCTGTCAAAATGTGCGGCGCTGGAATGTGCTGCGGCCGGGTATGACATCCGTGTGAACTCGGTGCATCCGGGTTATATCGACACACCGTTGGTGCGCAATGCGATTGCCGAAGGTGTGTCGGCGCAAGAGGGCGCTGGCCCCAACGAGATGATGGAGTTGCTTGTCTCGCTGCATCCCGTCGGGCGGCTCGGTGTTGCCGATGAAATTGCCAATATGGTGCTGTTTCTGGCGTCGGACGAAGCGTCTTTCGTGACCGGTACGGAAATGATCGTCGATGGCGGCTATACAGCGCGGTAATGCCTAAATGATGAAAGCCTGTTTGCGTGTGGGACGCTGAGCCGCTAAAACCACGCAAACAGGCAAAGCCTGCCGTACTTTAAGATATTTGACCGATGGAGACTGATTTTGGAAACGAGCGAAATCAAACGCCTTGAAGCCTATCTGCGCGACAAATTTCGTCTGCCGGCGATCTCCGTCAAAGCGCGGCCTATTAAAGATGATTCATGCGAAGTGAACATCGGTGACGAGTTCATCGGCGTTATTTTCAAAGACGAAGAAGACGGCGAAACGTCCTATGCCTTCCAGATGGCAATTCTGGATATTGATCTGCCCGAATAAACGACGCCTCAATCGGTGATGGTGCCTTCCAGATCATTCGGCAGGCCCGGTGCCTCGAATGAGGTGACAATGCGGATCATCAGTTCATCAGTGCGACGCCACGAATCCAGATGCTCACGCTTGTAGCGATAGGTGAGCGCGAGGTTGCGTGTCATCAGCAATGTGCGTGAGCAATTCGGACTTTCAATGAGATCGGTCCGGCGCTGGCAGACGAGCAGCACAAGGCGACCACTGCTGTCTGTGCCGGCGAATAGGTCCTGATCGCGATAGCCTGAATCATCCTTGAAGCTGAACCTGTCGAGACCGTCCTTCACGCGCTCAGGCGTGGATGATGTAAAAAGTCGCGCATAGACTTCCTTCAGACGCCGCTCGGCGGGCAGGGTGGCTTCGGCCCGATGCAGCGTGAAGAAAATGACTTCGGCGCCCGGACTGTTGTCGGAAAACTCCGACTGGAGCGATGGCGCATAGGGTGTGAAATCGGGCAGCAGCGCGTGCATAGCGATTTCGGTGTGACTGCCGCCACTGCGTTGTGAAGGGTAGCGCGTGTAATTTTCTGGGATGAGAAAGCGCGTGCCACCGACAACGGCTTCGACGTTACGACTTTCGGCGCTGGCCCGCGGGCTCTGGCCCAGAAGCTCGCCGGGAGTGGGGCCGAAATAGTAATAGAGGAAGAGGCCGGAGAAGGCCGTCACGGCCAAAATCACCAGAGCCGGTAAAATCCAGGCCGGGCGTTCGTGCACCAACTCGCCGCCATCCTGTTTTTGTCTCGCCACGCCCGCTTACCCCCTCGTCACTGTCTGCCTGCGCGCCGCCTTTCTGTATGAAGGCGCGACTTCTGTTTCGAATCCTATTGCGACAATGCGCTGTTTCGCCTTGGCACAGAAGGGGCGGAACATTACGGCACGTTCGGCCTCAGGTCTGCTCCGATGCGGCCCAAAAAATCCATAACATACTGATATTAAATGATTTTCTAATTTCACATCTGAAATTTCCGACTGGTACGGGGCTTGCGAATGTCGGGACATGATTACATTTTTTTCAAAATCGCTGGTGGGCCTTGTCGTGATATCCGCTCTTTGGGCGCCGACAGAGGCTTGGATCGGGGCGCAGAAGGAGGCGGGGCTCGCGTGCCGCGCTGATTTCAGTGCCTGCCGCGTGGCGGGAACGGTCATCCCGCTTGTCGACCGGTCAACAGTTTTGGGGCAGATCGCCGAACAGGCACGCAATCAACCGGCTGAAAAGCTGGAGGCTGAACTGCGTCTTGTGACAGCGAAAGCGTTGGATGGTGTGCGGGCTGCGGCGCGCGCAAGAGAGTAAAATGGGCGGATTAGATCCAATGCACGAGTGGATGACGTTTTTCTTTGCGACGGCGACCGGCTTTGTCGCCGCCGGACTGGCCGGCAGCCTTTACAGGCTGGTGACCAACAAGCCTGCGAGTTTTCAGATTTGGGGCGGGACACTGATCGGTCAGGTGGCAGCGATTTTTACGCTCGTCTTTGCCGGGCCCAATGTCATTTTGCGCAATGCGCTCAGGGCACAGGTCTTCGAACATCGCCCACCGGCATGGCTGCTGCTCTCGTTTTTTATCGCGATGATGTGGAGCTGCCTGTCAGGTATTTTCCTGCTCAGTCTTTTTCTCGTCCCGTAAAGATCAGGCGCGGCGTCGCGTCAGGCGGCGACCGAGTGTTCCGGCAAAGCCCGCGCCGATCGCCGCGACAATCGCCCATCCCCAGCCGAGGGCCCAGAGCACGAAGTTCCCAACAGTCTTGAACGCACGCAGACTGGTCTTGCCGGTGATTTCGGCAATGCCGCGTGTCTTGGTGCCGAGCTTGCCGGTCATTTTGGTGACACGCGCAAGGTCCTCGCCATTGTTGACATATTTCAGCAGGCGCACGGATTCAGCGGGGCCTACTGTTTTTTGCAGGGCGGCGATTTCGCCGAGTGCCGGTGTGAGCTTCGCCATGGAAATACTGCCTGCATAATCAGTGACAGCACGGCGCGTGGCCGATGTGTTGGCGAGATCGACACTTTTCAGTGTACTGCCGAGTTTTTTGAAATTTACAGCTTCGTCGATGAGCCGCGTCATGTAGCGCGTGAAGTCGGCTGTCAGTGTGCCGGCCTTCTTGGCGACTTTGAGTAGCGAGACGCCGATGCGGGCGGGCAGTGCGCCGCCGCTTGTGGCGATGGTGGCTGTGGTGGCGGCGAGGCCGACAACAGAGAGGCCCAAAACAAATTGTGAGTAGTCTTCGCCCTTCACGAGTTTGGTGCCTTCCTCGCCGATGTCGCGCACATCGCCGACGACAGTGAGATCGGAGGTGACCGCGCCGACAAAGGAGGCGGTGTCATTGCCTTCGCCGCTGATGAAACCTTCAAAAAAACTACCGGTGTTGCGCGCGACGGTGCGGGCTAAACCTTTCTCGTTTTCGAGGCGGCTGGCTGTGCCCGCTTCAATCGGCATATCGACGTAGCTGGCGATGTCGGCATACATGATCGCGTCTTCGAATTGCTTGGCGTCAAGCGCCGTGTCGATGCGGCGGCTTAAATCTGTGCCGCTGGTTTTTTGTGCGAGCTCGGCGCGGACGAAGGGGTCGGCAGGCACCATGTCATCCGGCACAATGCTGTCGAGCAAGCCGCTCTGATAGGCCAGCATGAAAAGTACCGGCGCCAGAATGATGAAAACGACCGCGTCGAAAAACAGTTTCATTCGCTTCGTACTCCAACCTTGTGACCCGTCCTGCATCTCCTTTGAAGATTGCGGCATTGGTGGGGAGGGTGCAACCGTTCACGCCGAAAACAGCGCGGGTTCCGGCCCCATAGTGGCTTATCCGCCTATCGGACCGCCATTGTGCGACGTGATTGCCACAACAGAAGGGCGCGGTGGCATGGCGTCGGCGAAGTCCGGCCAGCGCGTGGCGGGGTCTTCAAAGGTCGAGGCACGCGGCGGTGTGCGCTCTTCGGGTGCTATATCCGCGGCGGGATGCTGGACGGCGACAAAGAGTGTGGTGGCGTCCGGCGTGAAACAGGGGCCGCACATTTCGGCACCGACGGGCACCTGAAAGAAGCGTTTTGCCGTGCCGCGTTCGGGCCCATGCGTGGCGAGTGCAAAGATGCCATCGGCGGCACCGGATGTTTTCGCCCAGTCGTCGCCCTGATCGGTGGCGACCCAGAGGCGGCCGGCGGCATCCACGGCGAGATTATCGGGGCAGGCGAACCATCCATCTTTGCTGGTGGTGTCGTTCCACTGTGCGGCGATGGCCGTGTCTGTCGGGTCACCAGCAGCGACGAGAATGTTCCAGGTGAAGCCTGTGTCGGCGTGATCGTCGTTGTCGGGTATGAGTTCGACGATCTGGCCCCAGAGGTTCGTACCGCGTGGATTTGCACCGTCTGCTTCTTCGGCCTTGCGGTCCTTGTTGTTGGCGAGCGCAACATAGACACGGCCTGTGATGTGATTGGGCTGCACGTCCTCGGGGCGATCCATCGGCGTTGCGCCGAGCGTGTCGGCGGCGCGGCGTGTTTCGATCAGGACATCGGCCTGCGAGAGAAAACCATTGGTGGCGTCGAGGCCGTTTGCACCAAAGGTGAGCGGCAACCATCTGCCGCTGCCGTTGTCCTTGAAGCGCGCCACATAGAGCGTTCCGTGATCGAGCAGGTCGGCGTTGCCGGTGCGATTGTCGGCGTCGAAGGCATCGCGCGAGACGAATTTGTAGAGATATTCACCGCGCTGATCGTCGCCCATATAGACTGCGAGGCGGCCTTTGCGCGTAGCGATGGATTCGGCGCCTTCATGTTTGAAGCGCCCGAGAGCCGTGCGTTTTCGCGGAATGGATTTAGGGTCGAGCGGATCGACTTCGGTGACCCAACCAAAGCGGTTCGGCTCGTTCGGTTCGAGTTCCACATCGAAGCGCATGTGAAAGCGCCACCAGCCCATGAGATTTCGGGGGATGCTCATGCGTTCGTGATTGGCTTTTTCAGGCGTATCGCCCAATTCGCCGCCGAAATAGAAATTGATGTTCTCCTCGCCCATCAACCATGTGCCCCAGGGCGTGATGCCACCTGCGCAATTGTTGAGCGTACCGATGACGCGGCGGCCGGTCGGGTCGGCGCTGGTTTTGAGGCGCTCGTGACCGGCGGCGGGACCTGAGAGGTCCATTGCGGTGTCGAGCATGGTCAGGCGGCGGTTATAAGGGCTTGCCTGCACCACCTTCCATTTGCCGTCTGCGTTGCGGGCGATTTCAATGATGCTGCCGCCGTGGGCGGCGAGTGTCACGTCGATCTGTTCGCGGCTTGCCGCGTCAGTACTGACAAAGTTCGGAAACATAAGCGCAGCGTTTGTGTATTCGTGATTGATGCAAAGGACGCCGTGATCGCTCGTCGCGTTGCCGAAGGGCAGGGGCACGAAGCCGACATAGTCGTTGTTGTAGCCGAACTGGCGCGTTTGCGCGGCGGCGGTCTGCTTCATCGGATCAAAGAGCGGCGCGTCGGCATAAACCGGATCACCCCAGCGGATGAGAATGTCCGCGTCATAACCTTCGGCAACGTGGATGGCTTCGTCCGCGCCGCGTTCCAGTTCCTTGAAGGTGAAGGGTGGCAGGTCGGTCGGTGCCTTGTTGCAAGCTGAAAGTGCGAGAAGGCTCGTTGATGCCGTTGCGGCAAGTGCGAACCCGCCTGTTGTTTGCAGGAAGCGGCGGCGGGACCAGAGCGTGGCGAGCGAGGGGCCGGTGGCCCGTTCGACAGACGTGTCATCGCCCGATTCCAGCTCGTCCTCGAAAGTTTGTGGCATGGTCTTCTTCCATCACTTCTATGGGGCAGCAGGTTAATTTACCCGGGCCCTGACTTCACTATTGTGACGCAAGCGGGGTCCCGTGGCATAGTCCTGACTAAAGATACACG
>JAUSLL010000044.1 GCA_030649335.1 Parvibaculum sp.
GACGATCCAATGCTCCGGTGTTGGCACGGGTATCAAAGAAATTTCAACCTTCTTCGACTTGCCTCCTGTGCAGCGTTTCAATGTCAGTGGTGGTGAAGCCTGCATGCATTATCTGGCACGCAAGGTTGAAGCGCGCGAGACTTTCGTCAAACCTGTCCAGCGTAAGTATCGCGACGTCGAAGCCTGGCGCTAAGCTTCAGGCATCAGGCGACATCAAAAATCATATAGCGTGCTTCTTCCTCGTAGCTTGCGAGTTTTGCAGCGAGGGTGTCGTCGCCTGTGAAGACCGTGAAGCCTTGCGCGGTCCAGAAGGCGCGTGAGTTGTTGACCGAGACGAGGCCGAGGCGTGTAAAGCCTGTGCGGCGCGCAACCGCCATCAGCTCCGGTACAAGCGAGCGGCCAAAGCCGAGGCCGCGTGAGGCTTCGGTCAAGGCGATATCGTGAAGAAAGAGGCAATCGGCGGCCGCGTCGAGCGCGGGCAGGACGTGATTGAGCGGTGCGGGACGGCCGATGAGTGACGGGTGCGAGATGGCATAGCCAATGGCGGTGCCGCTGGCGTCGGCGACAAAGCAGCCGGTCGGAAATAGTGCAAAACGGTTTTCCATGACGGTGATGTCTTCGGGGAAATCAGGATGTACGATTTCCCCGATGGCATCGACGGTCGGAATGTCGGCGGCGGTCATGGTACGCCATTGTGTAGAGTTGGTCGTCATCGGAAGCGCCTTGAAGAAGCGGACGGCGGTGTTCTAATTGAGTTTCATTGCCGCGACCAGCTTCGGGACATTATTTTCAAACACGGCGGGATAAGTCGGCGCAGGGCCGTCTGCGGGCGAGAGCGCATCTGAATAAAGTTCGCCGCCGACCTGTGCGTTTGTTTCGCGTGACAGCATGTCCATAAGACGCGGGTCGGACATGTTCTCGATGAAAAGCGCCTTGATATTTTCCTCTTTGATCTGGTCGATCAGGTGGCTCAGGCTTCCAGCACCGGGCTCGGCATCGGTGCTGAGACCGGCGGGAGCAAGAAACGTGACGCCATAGGCCGCGCCGAAATAACCGAAGGCATCATGGGTGGTGATGACTTTGCGTTTGGCGGCGGGGATGGCGGCGATTTCTGCACGTGTCCATTGGTCGAGACGGTCGAGGCGCGCGAGAAGTGCTGCGGCATTGGCTTTGTATGTGGAGGCATCTTCGGGGTCGGCAGCGCTGAGGGCGGCTTCGATATTGCGTACATAGATTGCCCCATTGGCGAGATCCTGCCAGGCGTGGGGATCGGGGATGATTTCGCCGTCTTCATCCATGTCGAGTGGCGTGATGCCTTTGCTCGCCACGACAAGGGTCGCCTTGGTGCCCGAGGCTTTTACAAGTTTTTCCATCCAGCCTTCGAAGTGCAGACCGTTCATCACGATGATGTCGGCGCTATGGAGCGCGCGGGCGTCAACTGGGGCGGGCTCGAATGTATGGGCGTCGCCGTCAGGGCCGACGAGAGTGGTGAGGGTGATTTTGTCGCCGCCGATTTCGCGGGTTATATCGCCGAGGATACTGAAACTCGCAATGACGTTGAGCGGCGCGGCGAAAGCGGGCGTGGCGGCCAGCGAAAGGCCAAGTACGAGCGTTGCAAGAAATGACTTCATATCATTGCCTCTTTCAGTGTTCGTGGAAATGGGCGCCGGGGAAGAACCGTGCGCGGATACTGCCGTGTCGTCCGAGGAGAATGGAAAGCAGATAGAAGGTGCCTGCCGTGAGGATGATGGCGGGGCCGGAAGGCAGGTCGAAATGATAGGAGATGAGAAGCCCCACCCAGCCCGATACAAAAGCCATGACGATGGAAAGTGCTGCGAGCGACCAGACTTCGGCGGCCCAGAAGCGAGCGGCGGCGGCTGGCAGCATCATCAGACCGACTGCCATCAATGTGCCGAGTGCCTGAAAGCCTGCGACGAGATTGAGGACGACGAGGATTAGAAAAATGACGTGATAGAGCGAGCCGCGTCCGGCAACGGCACGGAGGAAGCCCGGATCAAAACACTCGGCGACCAGAGGACGATAGATCAGTGCGAGAGTGATAAGTGTCAGTGAGGCGATGGAGGCGACCAGCAGCAATGCCTGATTATCGACCGACAGGATGCTGCCGAAGAGGACATGCAGCAGATCGACGTTGGAGCCGCGCAGCGAGACGATGAGGACGCCGGCGGCAAGGCTGATGAGATAGAAACCTGCGAGGCTTGCATCTTCGCGCAAGTCTGTGATGCGGCTGATGAGGCCGGCAAGAAGGGCGACCGCGAGGCCGATAATGAGACCGCCCAGCGACATGGCCCAGAGCGAGAGACCGGCAATGAGAAAGCCGATGGCGGCACCCGGCAAAATGGCGTGGCTCATGGCGTCGCCCATGAGACTCATGCGACGCAGCACGAGAAACGTGCCGATGGGACCGGAGCCGAGTGCCAGAGCGAAACAGGCGACGAGCGCGCGGCGCATGAAACCATAATCTGCGAAGGGCGCGAAAAGATGGGTGTAGATATCCATCACGCGGCGCTTTCGTGCTTATGAGGTTTCAACAGGTGGGCCCATGCGTCGGCGAGCGCGCGAGCGCGGCGCAAATTGGCGTCAGTGAGAACTTCGGCCGTCGCACCCCAGCCGACAAGTTCGCGTGCCATGAGCAGTGTCGTCGGGAAGTGGCGTTTTACTTCGTCCATGTCGTGCAGCACGGCGATGACGGTGCGCCCCTGCGCGTGCCAGAAGGCGATGATCTCCATGAGATCGGCTGTTGTGCGCTCGTCGATGGCGGCGAAGGGTTCGTCCAGCAGAATGACGGCGGCGTTTTGTACGAGCAGGCGGGCAAAGAGCACACGCTGGAATTGGCCGGTTGAGAGTTTGGCGATCGGGTGCTGGCCGAAACCGGTGAGGCCGACTTTTTCAAGCGCGGCATCAACTTCCTTCCAGCGCGGGCCGGTGACCGCGCGCCAGATGCCAACATGCCGCCAGTGGCCAAGTGCGATGGTGTCGGCGACAGTAATTGGAAAGCTGCGGTCTATTTCGGCTTGCTGGGGGAGATAGGCGATATCGCTGCGCTTGACGCCGGAGAGCGTGATGCGGCCTTCGCTGGGGCGGAGCAGGCCGACGATGGATTTGAGAAGTGTGGATTTGCCCGCGCCGTTGGGCCCGACAATGGCCGTGAGGCTGCCGCGCGCGAAGCTGCCGCCGAGGTGATGGACGGCGGGCTGCCGGTCATAGGCGATGGTGAGATCGCTGAGGGTGAGGACGGGGGCGGTGTCGCTCATGCCATAGCCCAGATGACGGCGAGCCAGAGAAGAGCGAGGCAAAGGGCGGCGACAACCAGTCTGAAGCCAGCGTTTGCCCCCATGAAGGAGGGACGCGAGGCGGGCGTTGGCGGGATATCGTGGGTGTGGGGCATGACAGGTTCGGGCGTTTTGGGTGTAATGTAATAATATAACAATTCGAGGGGACCATAGGGCGGAATTCCGAGGCTGGCAAGCGGCGTGAAGGGGGAGTGGAGTTTTTTTCTATAAACTCGCCTTGGCCCGATCAAGCCAGGGCAGGACGGTTCTAGGGGGGAGCCTCAGCGCCCTTCGCGGCGCCAGGCGAGAGCCAGTGCGCCGAGGATCAGAAGGAGCGCCAGCGGACCGACGAGGAGGGGCATCTGGCGAACGGCGCGGACGAAATATTGATCATTGTGCTGAAGGCCGAGCCAGTCGCTGCCTGCAGCATCCTTGCCCGGACGGATGGAGCGCAGGGCCGGTGTGTCGCGTCCGTTGCTGCCAACCCAATAGAGGCCGCCACCTGTGCCGGATGTTACGGGCGCAAGATGCGCTTCGGTTGCGCGCACGTCGGCGAATTCGCGTGGGTTCAAAGGACCGGCGGCGGCGACGGCGGTGAGGTCGCCTTGTGTTACGCGGTAGAGGCCGAGTTCGAGGGCAGGCATATCACCTTCAAAACGACCAGGTGCGGTTTCGCTGAGTTTGAGCGTCGAGACTTTGCCCGACGGTGATGTGACTTCCGCGTCGTCCACCGTGTCCGCCATGCTGCGGCGCTTCACGCTGAGGGTTGAGCCTGTGATGGTAGCGCTGAGGTTTTCTTCTTCGAGGTCGGGTTCCTTCATCAGCCAATGCGCGACGCGGCGCAGCAGTTCTGATTGCGGGCCGCCGCCTTCATAGCCGCGTGACCAGAGCCAGAATTGGTCCGACATGAGCTGCGCAACGCGACCCTTGCCTGCGTGATCAAGCACAAGCAGTGGCTTGTGGTTCGGTGCTTCCATCAAAATCTCGCCGCGCGCGACATTTGTGTCGATGACACGGAACCACGAACCCCATTGCGGCACAGGCTTGGCGTCGCCTTGCAGATTGGCGGTGACGGGATGCTTGTGGCCCGTGTCTGTCACCTGCGGTCGATACGTGCCGATGGTGACATCGCCTGTGGGTTCGGCAGGCAGGATCGAGGCGAGAGGTGTGCGATAGAGCGAATAGGGCGAGGCGAAAGCGGGACCGGCGGCGTCCAGCACTGCGCCACCGTCTTCAACGAATTGCGCGACATTGGCGAGATAGGCGAGCGGCAGCACGTTTTGCCGCTTGTAGCGGTCAAAAATAATGAGATCGAATTCGTCGAGCTTGTCGACGAAGAGTTCGCGCGTCGGAAAGGCGATGAGGGAGAGTTCTTCGACGGGCGTGCCGTCTTCCTTTTCCGGCGGGCGCAAAATCGTAAAGTGCACAAGATCGACCGATGGATCGGCGCGCAGCAGATTGCGCCATGTGCGCTCACCCGGATGCGGCTCGCCCGAAATGAGCAACACGCGCAGGCGGTCGTGAATGCCGTTGGCGATAATGACGGCACGGTTGTTTGCGAGTGTCAGTTCATCTGGTCCGGGCGTGACATCGATCTCGACAATATTGATGCCGCCGTGTTCGAGCGACAGGGTGATGGGCGTGACCTCCCCGATGGGGACCGAGGTCTTCATCACCTGTTTGCCGTCGATAGAGATGGTGACATCGGCGGTTGAGGCTGCATTGCCGCCGCTGCTTGTGTCATCGACACGCAAGGCGAGTTTGACTGGTTTGCCGACAATGCCGAAGCGCGGGGCCTCCAGCACTGTGAGGCGGCGGTCGCTTTCGTTTTTTGTGCCGACGATAATGCCATGCACGGGCGCGTCGAAACCGAGCGTGGCCAGGGAGCGCGGCACGTCATGCACCTGACCATCGGTGATGAGCATAACACCGGCGACGCGCTCGCGCGGCACATCAGCGAGCGCCGTTTCGAGTGCGGAGAAGGCCATTGTGCCTTCGCCCTGATCCTGCTGACCGTCCGGCGCGCCGGTGATGGTGACAATTCGGGTTTCGATGCCGCTCAATGATTCGAGTTCGGTTTCGAGACGGGTGAGGGTCGCGGCGGCGTCGGCAGCACGGGTGCCGATGTCCATGCTCTGACTTTTGTCGATGAGGATGACAGCGACATCCTTCACGGGGTCGCGATCTTCCTGACGCATGGTCGGGTTGAGGACGGCCGTGAGCGTGATGACGAGGGCGGCGGCCCGCCAGAAGGCGCCGCGCGCCCCGCGCCAGGCTGAATAGGTGACGACAGCGGCGCCAAGCAGCGCAAATAAAACAATGAGGTTCAGGGGCAAGGAGGGATCAAAAACAATGTCCCAGCCGCTTGTATTTTCCATCGTCAATTCCCCAATCGTTCAAGAAGCGCGGGGATGTGGACCTGATCGGATTTGTAATTGCCGGTCAGTGTGTACATGACGAGATTGACACCGAAGCGCAGCGCCATTTCGCGCTGGGCCTCGCCGCCGGGTTCGCAAGGGAACATGGGGCGGCCCGATGCGTCACGCGCCCATGCGGCGGCGTAGTCATTCGAGCCGATCAGGATGCGTGACACGCCATCGTTTGAACGGCCGCCGGGTTCTGTCGTGGTGTTGCCGGAGTTTTCCACCCAGAGCGCGCCGCCGCCCCAGCGTCCGGGAAAGCTTTGCAGCAGATAGAACGATTTGGTGAGCACATGGGTTGATGGCACAGGCGTAAGCGCGGGCAGGTCGAGTTTACCGATGAGGCGGCGCAGGGTTTCGGTGCCGGAGCCGGTGATGCCCGAAATGTTGCGGTCCTGATCGCGGGTATCAAAGAGGATCGTGCCGCCGTGTTCCATATAGGCGTTGATACGGGCCAATGTTTCGGGCGTGAGGTCTTCCTGACCTGATGTCATGGGCCAATAGAGCAGCGGGAAGAAGGTGAGTTCGTCGCGTGCCACATCGACACCCATCGGGTCGGCGGCATCAAAGGAGGTGCGGTCGCGCAAGACGGCGGTGAGGCCTTCCAGTCCGGCGCGGCTCACATTGTCGGTGGCGGTGTCGCCGGTCAGGACATAGGCGATGCGCGTGTCATTGGCGGCGGTGATGGCGAATTTCTCGATGTCATTTGCAGCGCGGGCCTGAGGGCTTTGGCTGAGTATGGTTGTGCCGATGATGAGCGCGACAGCGGGCAGGGTGCGGAAACCACGGCGGCGGCGGATGGGTGTCGTGTCGAAAAGGCCGGTGACATAGAGGGCGGCGATGCCATCGGCGATGATGAGAACGAGCGCCAGCGCAAGGAGCGGTGGACGAAGTTTTGTTTCCGTCGTTTCGGCGTAGACGTGACGCGTGCGCACATTGTCGAGACCGCCAAGCGGTGCAAGCTCGAGGCCGGGGCGGATGAGGTTTAACGCACGCGGGCTGTCGGCGGGACCGTAGAGGCCCGGGGGGTGGCGCGGGCTGACGCGGGTTTCGTCAAACTTGGTCGAGGACACAGGCGTTGCAGATGCAGGCGGGCTGCGCAATCGTCCGTATCCGTCTAATGTGCGGGCGGGCGACAGGGTGATGTCTTCGCCGCCTGCGGCTTTGGTGAGGGCGACGCCTTGCGAAATGGCGATGATGCGGCGAAGCATATCGACATAGAGACCCGAGAGCGGGAGGCTCGACCAATCGCTGTTGGCCGTTACATGAAAGAGGACGATGGTGCCTTTGTCGCGGGCGACGGCGGTGACGAGCGGTGTGCCATCCTGAAGGCGCGCCCATGTGTGGCTGCCGAGACCGAGCGTCGGTTCGGCGAGGACCTGACGCGTGACGGTGACATCGTTTGGCACATCAAGCCCGCTGAAGGGACTGTCAGCATCAAAAGGAGCGAGGTGTTGCGGGTTGGTCCATGACAAGGCTCCGCCGAGTTCGCGGCCACCCATGCGCAGAGGCACGGGCATTAGCTGGTCAGACGCCAGCACCTGTCCCTGCGCTGCGAGTTTGGGACCGGCAAAGCGGATAAGTACGCCGCCCTTTTCAACCCAAGCCAACAGCGCGATCTGATCGGGGACGGTGAGATTGCCGATATCGGACAAGATCAGCACGGATAAGGAGCGAGAGATGAGATCGGCGATTTCGGAACGGCCGCTCTGATCGCTCTTGCTCAATTCGATCGCTGCATAAGGACCGATGGCGCGTTGCAGATAATATAGGTCCGATAGCAGCGGCTGGCCTTCCTCTATGGGTGCACCCGAGACGAGGCCCACCGTCCGCCGCCGCCAGCGTTCGTCGAGGAGGCTTACGGAACCTGCCGAGGTTTCTCCCGCAATGTCGATGCGGGCGACTTTGTTGCGCAGGTCGAGCGGCAGGTCGATGTGGGTGCTTGTTTGTGCTTCGCCGCTTGAAAAGGCGAAGGGCGCGCTGCCGAGAACACCGCCTTGCGCGTTGGTCGCCTGAAGTGTGCCTGTGATGGCTGCGTCCGGCGCGCGGATGATGGTGGTGACGAAGCCGTCGCCTTCGACGGCGGGCGGCATCAGGGCGAGCGCACGGGCGCCAGCTTTCGGTTCAACGATTTCGAGACCGGCGTCGGCGGCGATTTTGGCAAGGCCCGCAGCGAAGTCATTGGCAGTGCCGTAGTCGATGCCATCGCTGAGCCAGATAATCTGAGTGCCTTTGCGCAGTTGCGGTTCAGCGGTGAGGCGCGCGAGAAGAGCGAGGCGGTCTGGTGCGAGCGGTGCTGGCTCAAGCGCACGGGCGAGTGCGGCGGCGTCATCTGCTGCTGCGAAGTCGAGTGCGGGCGGCGTGGCGGCTGGTGCCGTACCGATCAGGAGGACGGGGCGGTCATCGCGTTTGGCGCTGGCGATGAGTGCGTCCATCGCATTGCTGCGGTCGTGCCAATGGGTTGCTGCCGCCCAACCATTGTCGGCGACGATGAGCAGCGGGCCTTTACCGGCGATGGTGGGCGCGGGGTTCCACAAGGGATCTGCCAGCGCGACGACGATGAAAGCGGCGAGCACGAGACGCAGGAGCAAAAGCCACAGCGGCGTATTGGCTGGTGTTTCTTCGTCGCGGTCGAGGCCGACGAGAAGACGGATTGCGGGAAAGCGCACGCGCTTTGGCAGCGGGGGGCTGATGCGCAACAGCCACCAGATGGCGGGCAGGGCAGCAAGGCCGAGCAGCGTCCAGGGTGTGGCGAAGGCAAGAGCGCCGAGAGACAACATGGCTCAGCTTCCCCGGCGCGGCGGGCGGCGCGCGTCGATGTTGCCAGATAAGGCACCATAGAGCGCCAGCAGCGCGGTGTGTGGTGCGCGGTCTGTACGATGCGTGGCGAAGGTGAAGTTGATGCGCAAGGCGGCTTCGCGCAACCGGTCCTGATGCAGCGCGAGGCGCGCGTGATAGGCACTGCGCAGACGTTCGGCGCGTCCGATCATCAGACGTAGATCATCCTCAATGCCGACAAATTCGGTGCGGCCCGTGAAGGGCAGGTCTTCTTCGGCGGGGTCAAGCACCTGAATGAGGTGGCCGCGAATGCCGTCGGCCGCGTAGCCTTTGATGCGGGCGATGGTGTCTTCCGGCGGCGACAGAAAATCGCTGATGAGGACGACTTGTGCATAGCGTGGCAGGGGCACGGGCGGCGGCAGGCTTTCGCGCAGCTGCGCCATTGTGGCTTCGTCGGGTTCGTCGATCAGTGTGTGCGCGATGCGGCGGTAGGCGCTACGGCCACCGCTTGGCAATGTGCCTGTGCCGAGCACCGCCACGCTTTCGCCCGCCTGCACCAGCAGGGAGGCGAGCGCCAGCGTGAGTACGGTTGCACGGTCTTTCTTGGTCGGGAGTGTGCCATCGGAGGCGTAATCCATCGAAGCGGAAGCATCGCGCCAGAGCCAGACGCTTTCAGCGGCTTCGACTTCTGTTTCGCGCACGAACAGATGACGCGAGCGGGCGGAGTGTCGCCAGTCAACTGACGATGCGGTGTCGCCTTCGCGGAAGCGGCGGAACTGCCAGAAGCTTTCGCCAGAGCCTGTGCGGCGGCGGCCATGTGCGCCTTGCGCCACCGTGTTGGCGATGCGTTCGGCTTCGGTGACGAGCGGCGGCAGAGCTTCGGCCAGCGTGTCGGCTTGGACGCGCAGGTTGGTTGCCGCTGAACTGGTGCCCGTCGAAAAGGGAAGCCGCATGAGCTTGTACGATCAGATGTTGCGGCAAAGGCGGTCAATGACACCGCTGACCGTGACGCCTTCGGCGCGGGCTGAAAAATTCAAGGCCATACGATGGCGCAGCACGGGGGCGGCGAGCGCCTTCACATCTTCAATTGACGGTGAGAAGCGACCATCAATGAGCGCGCGGGCGCGCACGGCGAGCATGAGCGCCTGACTGGCACGCGGACCCGGACCCCAGGCGACGTGACGCTCGACTTCGGCGGACGCGCCTTCTTCGGGGCGGGCGGAACGCACGAGTTCGAGAATGGCGGTGACGACTTTTTCGCCGACGGGCACGCGGCGCACGAGACGCTGGGCGGCGAGAAGATCGGCGGCAGTCATGGCCGGTCGTACTTTCACATCCTGGCTGCCGGTGGTGGCGAGCAACATGCGGCGTTCAGCTTCGATGTCGGGATAGTTCACGTCGATCTGCGTGAGGAAACGGTCGAGCTGGGCTTCGGGCAACGGATAGGTGCCTTCCTGCTCCAGCGGGTTTTGCGTGGCGAGTACATGAAAGGGCGCGGGCAGCTCGTAGCGCACGCCGGCGACCGTCACTTGTTTTTCCTGCATCGCCTGCAGAAGCGCAGATTGGGTGCGGGGCGAAGCGCGGTTGATTTCGTCCGCCATCAGCAATTGGCAGAAGACCGGCCCTTTGAGAAACCGGAAGCTGCGGGTGCCGCGCTCGGTTTCTTCCAGCACTTCAGAGCCGATGATGTCGGCGGGCATCAGGTCCGGTGTGAACTGGATGCGTTTGTCATCAAGCCCTAAGACCACACCCATTGTGTGGACGAGCAAGGTCTTGGCGAGGCCGGGCACGCCGACAAGCAGCGCATGGCCGCCCGCGAGCACAGTGACCAGCGTTTGGTCGATCACCTGCTCCTGACCATAGATGACTTCACTAATGGCTTTGCGGGCCTCGGCGATTTTCGCGCCGGAAGCCTCGATTTCCTGAACGGTGTCACCGTCCGCTTCACTGAGTGTCTGCATTGACCTAAGTATAGGATGTGCCGTCGCAATTGCGAAAGGCGCGCGTTGCAAGATGAATGGCCTATTGTGGCACCATTGGCCTTTGGTTCGGTGGCGATATTATGGCCGGAAAAGCTCCAATGCATAAGGGAAGCTGTGTTTGATGACTGCGTCGACCCCTAAAACACCCTCAAAAGCCGCCAAGGGCCCCGAACTCTCGACGTCGGGCCTGCTTTCGTCTGCCGAGAGTGAAGGCAAGAAGGCGCGCGGGTTGCCGCCGGTGCATCTGTGGAACCCCGAATTCTGCGGCGACCTCGACATGCGAATCGCCCGCGACGGGACGTGGTTCTATATGGGCACGCCGATTGGTCGTGAAAGACTTGTGCGGTTGTTCTCGACTATTTTGCGCCATGACGAGGATGGCAAATATTATCTGGTGACGCCGGTTGAGAAGGTCGGGATCACGGTCGAAGACGCGCCCTTTCTTGCGGTGGCCATGAAAGCGGAGGGCACCGGTCGCGATCAGGTGCTGAGTTTCACGACGAGCGTGGGCGACGAGACGGTGGCGGGTGCGGAACATCCGATGCGGTTTGTCATCGACGCGGCGACGGGTGAGCCTGCGCCTTATGTGCATGTGCGGGCGCGGCTTGAGGCGCTGATCAACCGCGCTGTGTTCTATGATCTGGTGGAACTCGGTGTGGAAGAACAGCACGAGGGCGCCGCATGGTTCGGCGTTTGGTCGGGCGGGATCTTCTTTCCGTTCATGCTTGCGGCTGAGATGAAATTTTGAAAGTGCCGCCGCCCATGAATGATTATCGCAGTCTCATCACCGCGCGTGTTTTCCAGATGCCGCCGACGCTGGACGACTTGCTGAACAAGGACGCGCCGCGCGGCGATGGTGATTTGCAGCCGCTCGAATGGGTGGACCCCGAAAATCGGCCGACGCTGCGCGCGGCCGCCGTGCTGGTGCCGATCATTGAATATGAGGACGGTCCGAAAGTGTTGCTGACGCGGCGGGCCGATCATCTGGGAAGTCACGCGGGGCAGGTGGCTTTTCCCGGCGGCAAGATCGAGGAGGGCGAAGGCGTGGCGGATGCGGCTTTGCGCGAAGCGGACGAGGAAGTAGGCCTCAAGCGCGAGTTTGTCGAAGTGGCAGGCTTTCTCGATGCCTATGAGACAGGCACGGGTTTTCGTATTGTACCGGTGGTGAGTTTCGTTCGACCGGGCTTCACGCTCACGGTGCATGAGGGAGAGGTCGCGGAAGTCTTCGAGGTTCCGTTGTCGTTTCTGATGAACGGTAAGAACCATGAGCGGCACAAGGCCACATGGCGCGGCAAGGAACGCGAGTATTATGCCATGCCCTATGATGGCCATTACATCTGGGGTGCGACGGCGGGCATGTTGAAAAACATGTATGATCGGATTTTCGCCACCGATGATCTGCCGGTAAAATAAGTTGATGCGTGACAAGGAAATAACCACATGAGCACGGGCCCTAAACTGCAATATGCCGAATGGCTGAAGGACGCCGATACGGTTGCTGTGCTTGCCGCGCTGGGTGCCGGCGCGCGCATCGTCGGCGGTGCAGTGCGCAATCATCTGATGGGCGAACCTGTCGCCGACATCGATATCGCTTGCGTCGAGACGCCGGAGAAATCGCAGGCGCTGCTTGAAGCCAAAGGTATTAAGGTGGTGCTGACTGGGGTTCAGCACGGCACAATCACGGCGGTCATGCCGACGCGACAATTTGAAGTCACGACATTGCGCGTGGATGTTGCGACCGACGGTCGTCACGCAGACGTCGCTTTCACCGGCGACTGGATTGAAGACGCCAAGCGCCGCGACTTCACGGTGAACGCGCTTTACGCCGACGCAGACGGCACGGTGCATGATCCGCTGGGCACGGGGCTTGATGATTTGGCGCTGCGGCGCATACGTTTTATCGGTGATGCGGCGACGCGGATCAGCGAAGACTATTTGCGCGTGCTGCGCTTTTTCCGTTTTCATGCTTGGTACGGTAAGGGCGAACCGGACGCCGACGGGTTGAAGGCTTGCGCCGATGCGCGTGACGATTTGCTACAATTATCCGGCGAGCGGGTGCGCGACGAATTGCTGAAGATCGCAGCGGCAGATCATGCGGGCGCTGCCTATCGCCAACTTGCGGCGACGGGCATTCTGTCGGTCGTCTTGCCGGAAGCTTCGCGGCTTGATCGGTTTGAGCATCTCGTTGACATCGAAGCCAATCAACTTTTCACGACAGATGCTTTGTTGCGCCTTGCCTCAATGTTTGAACTCGACAAGGACGGGGTGGCGGCGCTCGCCGCGCGTCTCAGACTGTCGAACAAGGAACGTGCGCGCGTGACTGCGATGCTGACGGATCAAACCAAGATCGTTGCATATCTGTCGATCCGCGAAGTGCGCAAGGCGCTCTATCTGATCGGAGCTGAGTGTTTCAAAGACCGCGTTATGCTCGGCTGGGCGGGCGACCGTCCCGGTCATAATAATTTTCAGTGGCGCGCGATGATCGCAATGGCCGACAGTTGGACGAAACCGGAATTTCCGCTGACGGGTCAGATGATTAAACAGGCGGGCGTGCCCGAAGGCCCGGAGATCGGTCGTGTGTCGCGCGAAGTTGAAGAATGGTGGATTGACGCTGATTTCACCGATGATGAATTTTCGATCATCGAACGGTTGAAAGCGGTTGTTCAGGCAACGGTGTATTGAAATGAAAATGATTGCACGCATGGTTTTGATGGTGTCGTTGTTCGCTGCGGCAGTGCCTGTTTCGGCATTGGCGGAGAATGACAGTCCGGCGCGTGTTGCGCGTGCATTCTATGACCTTTACCTCGAACTGAAACCGCGCGGGATTCCTGAAGTGGCGGTGCGGGCGCGGTTTGAGCCGCTCATCACGCCGGAATTATTGTCGAAGCTTGCAGAAGCGCAGGTGGTTGAGAAGAAGCATTTCATCGCTACCAAAAATCAGGAGCCGCCGCTTTTTCAGGGCGATCCCTTTTCATCGCTGTTTGAAGGCGCGACCTCCTACAAGCTCGGACAATGTGTGATCGAAGGCGCGCGATCTTATTGCGATGTTGATCTGACCTATGCTGAACAAGGCGGCGAAGCGGCGACGACCTGGACGGATAAGCTGATCCTCGTCAAACGCGTCGGCGGTTGGAAGGTCGATGATATTTCATTCGGTGCGACATGGGATTTCGGTCAGCACGGCACATTGCGCGCCATGCTGGGTGATGTGATCCGTGCGGGTACGGAATAGATCTGTGGTTCTGCCGGTTGTTATCTATCTTGTTGTCATCAATGCGGTTGGCTTTGGCGCTTTCGGCTGGGACAAACATTGCGCCGAGCGCGGCATGTATCGTTTGCCTGAACGCACGCTGTTGATGATTGCCGTGATCGGCGGCGCGGCGGGTTCCATCGCGGGGCAGCGGCTGTTCCGCCACAAGACCCGCAAGGAACCCTTCCGCACTTACCTTAATCTCACTGTGCTGATCAATATTGTCGGCTTTATCGCGCTGAGTTCGCCTGAATTGCGTGAGCGAATTTTATCGGAATTGATGCGATAGGCGGGTATCGGCAGGGCGGGGATAAGGCAAATTTTGGCTCGCATGACCCTCGCATGACCCTCGCATGACCCTCGTATTTCCTTTCGTTTTCTAGTCGAATTCGAGCCTTTCCATGTCGAGGGTACGTGGTTTTATGTCGAGGTCTTTGGCGTTTCGGGCTTAAAAGCGGGGAGATGTTTATTTTCGGCGGCTTATGCTGCAAAAAATAATCATCGGGCGTGGATAAGGCGCGCGGCGGCGACAATATTCTTTATCCCCGGCCTTCCAGCGTCTGTTTCATGCAAGCCGACCCCATATCCATTTGCTCGCTCATGTAGGGGGCGACGGCATCGGGTAGTACATCGGCCTGCCAGATGAAGCGGCTGCGGCCCTGTCCTTCGTCGATCACCTGTGCTGACGCGCTGTGCTGCGTGATCTGTGCACTGTCTTTGATCGCATAGGCAATGCGGCGTGTGTCGTCGTCGATGTTGACAAGAATTTCCTTCGCCACCGAGCCGTTGGAAAAAGTGACGATGCGTGTGTGACCACCGTCTTCGAGCTTCGTATCAGTGACAAAGCCGACGGCGAGGCGCGTGTGCAGCGCGCCGAAATCGCGAAGCGCCGACCAGATGGTGTCGGGCGCGGCGTTGATGAGAATGTCTTTGCGGATGCTGGCCATGCGAGTTTCTCCATGCGTGTGTGGCGTTGGAGAAAACGCTATGCCGCAGCGACTTATCGCGCAATCGGGTATTGGGGATGGGGTCCGAAAGTGGCTATTTGATTCTTAACCTCCCCCTTGAGGGGGAGGTTAAGTGAAGGGAAGTAAGATGCTACGGCCACTTCACTTCCGGTGGCATGGACGACAAGATCGAATCCACGTTGCCGCCGGTTTTCAATCCGAAGGTTGTGCCGCGGTCGTAAAGCAAATTGAATTCCACATAGCGGCCACGGCGGATCAGTTGTTCTTCGCGTTCAGCGGCGGTCCATACTTCGTTCATGTGGCGGCGGACGAGGGTGGGGTAGATGGTGGCGAAGCTTGTGCCGACGTCTTGGGTGAAGGCGAAGTCGGCTTCCCAGTCGCCGCTGTTGTGGTGGTCATAGAATATGCCGCCGGTGCCGCGCGGTTCTTTGCGGTGGGGCAGGTAGAAATATTCGTCGCACCATTTTTTGAATTTCGGATAATAGTCCATGTCATGACGGTCGCAGGCCGACTTCATGGCGGCGTGAAAGTCACGCGTGTCGGGGTGGTCGTCGCGGCGCTGGATGTCGAGGACGGGTGTGAGGTCACCGCCGCCGCCGAACCATGATTTGGTGGTGACGACGTGGCGCGTGTTCATGTGTACGGCAGGTACGCGCGGGTTTTGCATATGGGCGATGAGCGAGATGCCGGCGGCCCAGAAGCGCGGGTCTTCTTCTGCTCCTTGCATCTGCTTGCGGAATTCTTCGGTGAATTCGCCGTGGACCACGGAAATATGAACGCCGACTTTTTCAAAGACGCGGCCATGCATGACCGACATTTCGCCGCCGCCCAAATCTTGCGTGCCGTCGCCGCGTGTCCACACTTTGCGCTCGAAGCGTCCGGCGGGGCGCTCGGCGTAGGGACCGGTCAGTTCGTCCTCTATTTTTTCGAACTCGGCGCAGATCTGATTGCGTAATTCGCGGAACCAGGCGGTGGCGCGGGCTTTGTGCATTTCGGTCTGGCTGGTGGCGGCGGCGGGTGTCGTCATTCGTCTTCTCCCGCGGCGAGCGGCATGGGCGCTGCGTCCGCGAATCCTTTTGTTTGTCTCAGCGCCTCTCCCAATACCATCGCGGCACTGAGCGCGACATTCATGGAGCGTAGACCGGGACGCATGGGAATTGTCAGGCGGGCATTTGCCGCAGCATGGACTTCGGGTGGTGCACCCGCCGATTCACGCCCGAGCAGGATTGTGTCACCGGCGCTGAAGGCAAATTCGGTGTAGGGCACGTCGCTTTTGGTTGTGAGGAGGATGAGGCGGCGGGCAGCGTCGGCGTGTGTGGTGGCGAGAAACGTCTCCCATTCGGTATGGCGGGTGACGTCGGCAATATCCCAATAGTCGAGGCCCGCGCGCTTGAGTGCCCGGTCGCTCCAGGGGAACCCCGTTGGTTCGATGATGTCTACCGGCAGCCCGAGGCATGCTCCGAGGCGGATGAGCGTGCCAGTGTTTTGCGGAATGTCGGGCTGGTAGAGGGCGAGACGCATGGTTTGGCTTTCATTCGCGAATGACTCGCAAAAATGCCGAAGGTTTCGGCAGTTTGAGGGTCGTTTTCGCGTCAAATCGTCCGCAATTGCAAATGCGGCGATGCGTCATCCTGCCACAACACACGATCCCCTAGACAAGGCGTTGATTGGATGCCACAAAACCTCGGACATGGGGCGAAAGCAGGGGATTCGTGTCCGCAATTTGCGGTAACTTTCGTTCCAACTAAACAGATTGAGGCCATGTCGTTCCGATGCCTGCCGGATGGTCATCCGGTGTGTACCGCCGGGCCAGGCGGATGGGGCGACAAACGGCATTATTCATACGAGGAGAGCCCAACCGTGGCAGATATCCACGCGGTCGAGCCAACACGGCGCGATTTCCTTTATGTGGCGACCGGAGCGTTTGCAGCCATTGGCGCAGGCGCGGCCGTTTGGCCCCTGATCGATCAAATGAACCCTGACGCCTCGGTTTTGGCGCTGGCCTCGATTGAACTGGACATCGGGGCAGTGCCCGTTGGCCAGGAAATCACGGTCAAATGGCGCGGTAAGCCGGTATTCGTGCGTCATCGCACGGAAGCGGAAGTCGCCGCTGCCGACGCAGTCGACATCACCGAGCTGAAAGACCCGCAGACGGACGACCAGCGCCTTATGGCCGGTCCCGACGGCAAGCTCGAAAAGCAGTGGCTGATCCTCGTTGGCATCTGCACCCATCTGGGTTGCGTGCCGCTCGCCTACAAGGGCGAATACGACGGCTACTTCTGCCCGTGCCATGGTTCGGTTTACGACACATCGGGTCGTATCCGCAAAGGTCCGGCTCCGACCAATCTGGAAGTGCCGCCCTACCAGTTCGTTTCCGACACCAAGATTAAAATCGGCTGAGGGGAGCGAATATAATGAGCGGCAACAGCACCTATAATCCCAGCAACGGCTTCACACGCTGGCTCGACGAGCGCCTGCCCATCATGCGCCTCGGCCATGACACAGCAGTGAGCTATCCCGTCCCGAAGAACCTCAACTACTGGTGGACCTTCGGCGGCATCCTGACATTCATGCTGGTGGCACAGATCATCACCGGCGTCGTTCTTGCCATGCACTATGTGCCCACGACAGCTCTGGCCTTTGCCAGCGTCGAGCACATCATGCGTGACGTGAACTACGGCTGGGTGTTGCGTTACACACATGCCAACGGCGCGTCGATGTTCTTCATCGCCGTCTATATCCACATGTTCCGTGGTCTCTATTACGGCTCCTACAAAGCACCGCGCGAAATCCTCTGGATCCTCGGCTGCCTCATCTATCTCCTGATGATGGCGACGGCGTTCTTTGGTTACGTGCTGCCGTGGGGCCAGATGAGCTTCTGGGGCGCCACCGTTATCACGAACCTCTTTGGTGCCATTCCGCTGGTCGGCCAGTCGGTCGCCACATGGCTCTGGGGTGGTTTCGCGATCGGTGATCCGACCATCAACCGCTTCTTCTCGCTGCACTACCTGTTCCCCTTCCTCATCTTCGGCGTGGTCATCCTCCACATCTGGGCACTGCATGTGACCGGTCAGAACAACCCTGCCGGCGTTGAAGTGAAGAACAAGGAACAGGACACGGTTCCCTTCACACCCTATGCGACGGTGAAGGATGCCTTTGGTCTCAGCGTCTTCCTCATCATGTTTGCTTACTTTGTCTTCTACGCGCCGAACTCGCTCGGCGACGTCGAAAACTACACGCAGGCAAACTCGCTCAAGACACCGCTGCACATCGTGCCGGAATGGTATCTCTTGCCCTTCTACGCGATCCTGCGTGCTGTGCCTTCGAAGCTCGGCGGCGTTATCCTAATGTTCGGTGCCATCGCGATCCTCTTCGTGCTGCCCTGGCTCGACACATCGAAAGTGCGTTCGGCGCGTTTCCGTCCGCTCTACAAGCAGTTCTTCTGGCTCTTCCTCGTCGTCTGCCTTGTGCTCGGCTGGTGTGGTGGTCAGATGCCGGACAACGTGCTGTTCTCGGTCGGCGGCGTGGACATCATCGTCACGCATCTCGCCCGCGTACTGACCTTCTACTATTTCTTCCACTTCATCGTTCTGTTCCCGCTTCTGGGATTGATCGAACGGCCGAAGCCTTTGCCTGAAAGCATTGCGGCCTCGGTGCTGGGCGGTAAAACCGCTGCAGCAAAAGCGTGAGTGGGGAAACGGATATGAAAATGAAGATGATCCAGAAACTCACACTCGCTGCCGCCGTTGCATCGCTCGCGATGGCGACCGCCTTCCTCCCCGCAGGCTCCGCCCGCGCGTCGGCGGAAGGGCCGGAACTGCACGAGGTTGATTGGTCGTTCAACGGACCTTTCGGCACCTTCGATCGCAGCCAGCTGCGCCGCGGTTACAAGGTCTATAAGGAAGTCTGCGCGACCTGCCACTCGATGCAGTATGTGCATTTCCGCAATCTCGGCGAACCGGGTGGTCCCGAATTCACCGGTCCGGAAGTGAAAGCTCTCGCTGCCGGTTATCAGGTGCAGGACGGTCCCGACCTCTCGGGCGACATGTTCGAGCGTCCCGGTGAAGGCAAAGACGTTTTCCCTGCGCCTTATGCCAATGAAGAGGCCGCTGCGGCTTCGCTCGGCGCCTATCCGCCGGATCTTTCGCTCGTCGCCAAATCGCGCGTGGGCGGACCGGATTACATCCATGCTCTGATGATTGGCTATACGGAAGCACCGGCTGATGTGACGGTTCCTGCCGGTGGTTATTACAACCCGTATTTTACCGCCGGTAGCGGCATCATCGCCATGCCGCCGCCGCTCTCGGATGGTCAGGTTGACTATGATGACGGCACGCCCAACACGGCTGAACAGATGTCGCAGGACGTGTCGGCCTTCCTGATGTGGACAGCCGAACCCAAGCTCGAAGCGCGTCATCGCCTCGGCTTCCAGGTCATGGCCTATCTGCTGGCACTGGCCGGTATCTTGTTCTTTGCGACGCGCAAAATCTGGGCAGACCAGCACTAAGCGCGCCAGAGACCATATGAATTACGGAAAAGGGCCTCTTGCGAGGCCCTTTTTCATGTGCCTGTGGCATTAGTTTGTTATGTTGCGCCGCTTTCCTAGAAAATCGTGCGTTGCAGAGGTCTCATGACAAAAACAGTTCTCGGTGTCATCGGTGGCAGCGGCGTCTATGAATTTCCGGGCTTGAAGAACGAGCGTTGGGAACGTGTGGCGAGCCCCTGGGGCGAAGCATCGGACGCATTGCATTTCGGCACTCTGCCGACGGCGAAGGGTGACGTGGACATGGTGTTTCTGCCGCGTCACGGACGCGGCCATGTGCATTCGCCGACCAGCATCAATTACCGCGCTAACATCGACGCGATGAAACGTGCGGGCGTCACCGACATCATCTCGGTGTCGGCGGTTGGTTCGCTGAAAGAAGAATTGCCGCCGGGCACATTCGTCATTGTGGACCAGTTCATTGACCGCAGCTTCGCGCGCGAGAAGAGCTTCTTCGGGCCGGGCCTTGTGGCCCATGTGTCGATGGCCGAACCTGTCTGCGCGCGGCTCGGCGACCATATTGAAGCGGCCTGCAAAGCCAATGGTATCGCGCATGCGCGCGGCGGCACTTACATGGTCATGGAAGGCCCGCAGTTTTCAACGCTTGCCGAAAGCAATCTCTATCGCTCGTGGGGCTGCGCGGTGATCGGTATGACCAATATGCCGGAAGCGAAACTCGCGCGCGAAGCCGAGATGCCCTATGCGACTATCGCCATGGTCACGGATTTCGATTGCTGGCACGACGACCATGAAAATGTCGATGTGGCGTCGGTCATCAAAATTCTGGGCGAGAACGCTGAGAACTCGCGCGCCGTGTTGCGTGATGTGGCGACGAGTTTCGGCCCGACGCGCACGCCGTCGCCTATTGATACAGCGCTCGAATTTGCATTCATCACGGCGCCTGAAAAGCGCGACCCTGCACTCATTGCCAAACTCGATGCGGTCGCCGGCCGTGTTCTCAAAGCCTGAAGGACCTTCCGCCCCATGGATGTGAAACAATTTATCCGCACGATCCCGGACTATCCCAAAGATGGGATCATGTTCCGTGACATCACGACATTGCTGAGTGATCCTGTCGGCTTTCGCACTTCGATTGATGCGCTGGTGCAATTGCATCAGGGCGCGGCGTTCGATGTGGTGGCGGGCATTGAGGCGCGCGGCTTTATTCTGGGTGGCGCGGTGGCGCATCAGCTGGGACTTGGCTTTGTGCCGGTGCGCAAAAAGGGCAAGCTGCCGTTCAGCACCATGTCGCAGGAATATGATCTGGAATACGGCACCGATGTCGTCGAGATCCACACGGATGCCTTTGCCAAGGACGCACGCGTGTTGCTGATCGATGATCTGATCGCCACAGGCGGCACGGCGGAAGCCGCTGTCAAACTCATCACGCGGGCAGGGGCCAATGTGATGGCGTCGAGCTTTGTTATTGAATTGCCGATGCTCGGCGGACGCGAACGTCTTGAAGCGCTCGACATTGAAGTTTTGTCGCTCTGCTCATACGACGGCCACTGAACGCGACGGGAGGCTACCATGAAAATCGATGGCGTTCCTTATCGCACGATCTGGGTCAACGACGACCAATGGTCCGTCTCGGTGATCGACCAGACGAAGCTGCCGCATGAGTTTCAGACATTGCGATTGGCAAGTGCTGATGATGCAGCGTGCGCCATCAAAGACATGGTTGTGCGCGGTGCGCCGCTGATCGGAGCGACGGCGGCCTACGGGCTTTGCATGGCGCTGCGCGAGGATGCATCGGACGCATCACTCGACGATGCTTACACGATGCTTGCCGCAACGCGCCCGACCGCGATCAATCTTAAATGGGCGCTGGATGCGATGCGGAACGCGGTGAAGCCGCTGGGACCCAATGCGCGTGTTGCTGCCGCCTATGAACGCGCCGCCAAAATCTGCGACGATGATGTCGAGATTTGCCGCCGGATCGGTGAGCACGGTTTTAAAATCTTTGACGCGATTGCCAAATCCAAACCCGGCAAGACGGTCAATGTGCTCACGCATTGCAACGCGGGCTGGCTCGCTTGTGTCGATTGGGGCACAGCGCTTGCGCCGATTTACATGGCGCATGATGCGGGTCTGCCTGTGCATGTCTGGGTCGATGAAACGCGTCCGCGCAATCAGGGCGCGTCACTCACGGCGTTTGAACTTGGTCGCCATGGTGTGCCGCATACGATTATTCCCGACAATGCGGGCGGGCATCTGATGCAGCACGGGCAGGTTGATCTGTGCATTGTCGGCACCGACCGCACCACCGCGAGCGGCGATGTGGCGAACAAGATCGGCACATACCTCAAGGCGCTCGCCGCGCATGACAATGGCGTGCCTTTCTATGTGGCGCTGCCTTATACAACCATCGACTGGACGCTGGATGATGGCGTGGCCGGTATTCCCATCGAGCAGCGCTCGGCGTTTGAAGTCACGCATATGACGGGCCGCACGGATGCAGGCGAGATTGTCACGGTGGGTATTTCGGCTCCGGGCAGCGCGGCGGCAAACTACGGTTTCGATGTGACGCCTGCGCGGCTTGTGACGGCGCTCATCACCGAACGCGGTGTGACGCCCGCAACGCGCGACGGGTTGCTGACGCTTTATCCTGAACAGAAAAATGGCTGACACGCCGGACGAAGACTGGCTGCGGCAGAGTGTCATCGACACGGCGCTCGCTATGTCGCGCTCCGGTCTCTCGCCGCAACAATCCGGCAATGTCTCCGCGCGTTTCGGCGAGGGGTTTCTCATCACGCCCACGGGTATGGATTATGATGATCTATTGCCGGAGGACATTGTTGCTGTCGCGCTCGACGGATCGGTGGCGGCGGGGCAGCGCATACCATCCAGCGAATGGCATATGCATGCGGGCATCTATGCGGCGCGGGCCGAGGCACAGGCGATTGTCCATGCGCATTCCGATTATGCCGTGACGCTTGCTGTGATGGGGCTTTCCATCCCGCCGTTTCACTACATGGTGGCGCTGCTGGGCGGACGCGACATCCGTTGTGCGCCTTACGCGACATTCGGTTCGGCGGAACTCGGGCGGCACGCCGTCGTCGCCATTGAGGGCCGCAAAGCATGTTTGCTTGCGCATCACGGGCAGATCGCCTTCGGGCGTGACCTTGATGAGGCGGTGAAGCTTGCGCATGAGGTCGAAATTCTCAGCGGGCAATATTGGCGCGCCTTGCAGATCGGCGAGCCGCCGCTGCTCGCCGACGATGAGATGGACCGCGTGGTCGTCAAATTTCACGGATACGGCCAAGAAAACGGCTGAAACCTTCACGCCCTTGCTTGTTGCCAGTCGCTGCACCATGGGCTACTATTTATAATGGTTACCATTAATTGTCAGACACATGGCGATATGGCTGGGAGAATAGAATGCGCTTTTTGAAATGGAGCGGGGCGGTTTTGGCCGTGCTGGTTGTTGTCGGTGTAGGCGGGTTGATCTATGCCAAACTTAATCCGCTGGCGGTCGTGAAATTTATTTCCACATTGCGGGATCCGATCGGGCCCAATCAGCCCGTTGTCTGGCAGCAGGGACCCGACGTCGCGCCGGAAGGCAAGCGTCCGCCCAATATCATTCTCATTCTTGCTGATGACCTCGGCTACAACGACATCACATTCAACGGCGGCGGTGTGGCGGGCGGCGTTGTGCCGACGCCCAGTATCGACTCCATCGGGCATGATGGTGTCGACCTCACACAAGGTTATGCGGGCAACGCGACTTGTGCGCCTTCGCGCGCGGCGATGATGACGGGGCGCTATGCGACGCGCTTCGGGTATGAGTTCACGCCTTCGCATCCGATCTTCATGAAGATGGTGGGCGACGCCAAGACCGGCGCGCATGATCCGATTTACTATCCAGAGAACGCCGAGAACTATCCTGATCTATCAACGGTCGGCATGCCGCATAGTGAAATCACCATTGGCAAACTGCTGCAAGCCAAGGGCTATCACACGCTGATGTTCGGCAAATGGCATTTGGGCGATAAGCCGGAAATGCAGCCGCAGGCGCAGGGCTTCGATGAATCTCTCGGCTTCCTCATGGGTGCGCAGCTTTTTGCGCCCATTGGTGCGAAGGGCTATGTGGAATCGCGGCAGGACTGGGATCCGATCGACAAGTTCCTTTGGGCCGCCCTTCCCTATGCGGTGAGCAAGGACGGCGGACCGCGCTTTGCGCCTGACGGATATATGACCGACTATCTTGGCGATCAGGCTGTTGCCTCGATCAAGGCGAATAAGAACCGTCCGTTCTTCATGTATCTCGCCTTTAACGCGCCGCACACACCGCTGCAGGCGACACAGGAAGACTATGACGCGCTGTCGATGATCGAGGATCACCGTTTGCGTGTTTATGCGGCAATGATCCGTTCGCTTGACCGCAACATCGGCAATGTGCTGCAGGCGTTGAAGGACGAGGGGATCGACGACAATACGCTCGTTATTTTTACCAGCGACAATGGCGGCGCGAATTACATTGGTCTGCCGGATATCAACAAGCCCTATCGCGGCTGGAAGGCGACCTTCTTTGAAGGCGGCATCCGTGTGCCTTACTTCATGAAATGGCCGGGCGTGTTGCCCAAGGGCGGCAAGTTTTCTTCGCCTGTCGGCCATGTCTATATTTTTGCAACCGCTGCTGCGGCGGCAGGCGCATCTGTGCCGACGGACCGCCCAGTTGACGGTGTCAATCTCCTGCCCTTCATGGAAGGCAAGCAGACGGGCTATCCGCACAAAAGTCTTTTCTGGCGTTCGGGCGATTACAAAACCCTGCTCGCAGGTGAATGGAAACTGCAAACCGCTGAACGGCCGAAGAAAGACTGGCTCTATAATCTGAGCGTTGATCCGACCGAGCAAAACAATCTGGCGGAATCAAATCCCGAAAAGGTCGCAGAGCTGAAGAGCATGCTTGCCGTGGTCGATGCCGAACAGGCAAAGCCGAGCTGGCCCATGCTCGCCGAGGGGGCGATGGCCATTGATCACCCCGGCGGTCAGCCGATTGCTGAAGATGATGAATATATCTATTGGGCTAATTGATCCTTATGGCTCAACCTAAAATCATTGCCGCCGTTCTTGTCGTCACATTTGTGGCAGCAGGGGCGGCGGCATTTTTTTGGACCACGGGCGGGCGCGAAGCGTCGCGGCTGGCGAAGGCCGAGCCGTTGCGTTGTCTGGCACCCGTGTCTGACAGTGCGGGCGCGCATCCCGGCATGGTCTATGTGCCGGGCGGCACTTTCGAGATGGGCGACACGGTTTATCCCGAAGAGGGACCTTTGCGCAAAGTCAGTGTCAAAGGCTTCTGGATCGACCGGACCGAAGTGACGAATGATGAATTCGCCGCCTTCGTTGCAGCCACCGGCTATGTGACCGCGGCCGAGCGTGATCTGGATGCTGCCACGCATCCTGAATTGCCGCCGGAGATGCGGGCGGCGGGCGCTGTCGTGTTTGTCATGCCCAATGATGTCGATGGCAGCGGCAATATCACGCAATGGTGGCAATATATTGCCGGTGCCAACTGGCGTCATCCCGCCGGTCCGCAGACGGGTCTTGAGGGCCGCGGTGATTTTCCTGTTGTGACTGTGGCTGCCGCCGACATCGCGGCCTATGCCGCCTGGAAGGGCCGCAGCATCCCCAGCGAAGCGCAATGGGAATGGGCGGCGCGTGGCGGGGCGGTGACAAAGCCCGATCACGATCAGCCGAAAGAAGCCAATAGCTGGCAGGGGATTTTTCCGGTGCTGAATGCGGGCGAGGATGGTTTCGTCGGCCTTGCGCCTGTCGGTTGCTACAAGCCCAATGGCTACGGGATTTACGACATGATCGGCAATGTCTGGGAATGGACGACGGATGCCTATGATGGCGACGCGAAACAGCGCGTGATCAAAGGCGGGTCATATCTCTGTGCGCCGAATTATTGCATGCGCTATCGCGCCGGTGCGCGGCAGGCGCAAGAGGCTGACCTTGCGGCCAGCCACCTTGGGTTTCGCACGGTGGTGAACGAGTAGGGTTTCGTTTTCTGTTTCACCTCCCCCTTGAGGGGGAGGTGAAATGCTTTCATATCACTCCGCGATCAGTTTTTTCACGGCGCGCTGAAACTTGGCGCTGTCCGGTGTGGTCGTGCTGGCAAACCAGTCTTGCAGCTTGCCGTCGCGGCCGATGAAATATTTGTAGAAATTCCAACGCGGTTTGGCGAGGAAGCCGCCCTGTTCGCCGATCCAGTTGAACAGGGGATGCGCGTCCGAGCCTTTGACATGCACTTTTTCGGTGAGCGGGAAATCGACGCCGAAATTGACCTCGCAGAATTCGGCAATTTCCATCGCATTGCCGGGCTCTTGTCCGGCGAAATCGTTCGATGGTACGCCGAGCACGACAAGGCCTTCGGCCTTGTGGCGCTGCCAGACTTCTTCCAGCCCTTTGTATTGGGGCGTGAAGCCGCATTTGGATGCCGTGTTGACGATGATGACGGGCTTGCCCGCATAGGCGCTCAAGGGCATCGGTTTGCCCTTGAGGCTCTGGAACTCGAAATCGAAAGCGGATTTTGATTTGGCCATGGTCGCGTCTCTTTCTCTCGGTTCAGGCGATGACGAGTTTGACGTCAACATTGCCGCGTGTGGCGTTGGAATAAGGGCACACCTGATGGGTGGCTTCAACAAGCGCGGTGGCTTCGGCCTTGTCCATGCCGGGGATCGAGACATTGAGTGTCACGGCGAGACCGAAGCCGACGCCGCTGTCCTGCGGGCCGATGCCGACATCGGCGCTGATCGAGGTGGCGGCGGGCAAAGGTTTCTTCTGCTGTCCGGCGACAAGCTTCAACGCCGAGAGGAAGCAGGCGGAATAGCCGGCTGCGAAAAGCTGCTCGGGGTTCGTGCCATCGCCGCCGGGTCCGCCGAGTTCCTTGACGGTTACAAGTTTGACGGCGAGCTGGCCATCGTCGGATTTCGCTTCGCCGGTGCGGCCGCCTGTGGCTGTAGCGTGGGCTGTGTAAAGGATTTTCATGGGGAGGCTCTTGCTGTGAGGGGTGCGTTCGTGGACTATATATAGTGAGCAATTATATTGTGTACAATATAATTTCAAAGCAACATAGGTCTTTTTCCCTCTCCCCGCTTGCGCGTAGGCGCAAAAAGGAAGGAGGGGGAGAGGGCTTTAGGGAGCTTACCCAGCCAGCCCCGCCTGCAATTTTGTGAGTTGTTTCCGCAGCTTGATGAGTTCCAGCACCCCAAGCCCCGTCGCGGCGGCAGCTTTGGCGGGCACCTGCGCGGCGGCGCGTTTCAGCGCGCGGCCTTTGTCGGTGAGTTCAATGAACACCTGCCGCTCGTCGCTGCCGCTGCGGGCACGCTCGAGCAATCCGGCGGTTTCCATGCGTTTCAGCAGCGGCGTCAGCGTGCCGCTATCAAGAAACAGCTTCTCGCCGAGCGCCCCGACCGTCACCTTGTCTTCCTCCCACAAAGCCAGCATGGCCAGATATTGCGGATAGGTGAGATCAAGCTCCTTCAGCAGCGGCTTATAGACCTTGGTCAGCAAATGCGACGAGGAATAAAGCGCAAAGCAAAGCTGATTGTCGAGGAGGAGCGGATTGAGCGGGTTCTTCATGGGCACACCGTTTAAGGTTGGTGACCCATTATATGGAGAGCGAATTGATTGTGTGCAATTTGTTTTCAGTAGAAAAAGGGAGGCCGGAGCCTCCCTCCATTCCGTCATACGCTCTCAAACAATTCCAGCGTGCGTTTCAGCGCGAGTTCGGCTGATACCTTGTCGTAATTGTTGCGACGGTCGGAATTGAAGCCGTGGTCGGCGTCATAGACATAGACCTTCACATCGGGGTGCGCGGCTTCGATGGCGCGGACGTCTTCCATCGGGATGCCGTGGTCGCGTTCGCCGAAGTGGCAGATGGTCGGGATTTTGGGGTTCTCGGTGATGAAGTTTTTGATCATGCCGCCGTAGTAGCAGGAGGCGGCATTGAGGCCCGCGACGCGGCAGGCGGCGACCCATGATACGGAGCCGCCATAGCAATAGCCGGTGATGAAGGTTTTGGCGTTGCCGTCGGCCTTCAGTTTGTTGACACACATGTGCACGTCATCGACGAAATTCTCTGTCGTGATTTCGGCGCGGTATTTGAGCGAAGCGTTGATGTCGTCCTGCGTGTAGGTCGCCTCAAAGCCTTTGACTTTGCGGTCGTAAAGCTGCGGCGAGACGACATCGTAGCCGCGTTCGGCATAGCCGTCGCAGAGGTCTTTGATGTGGGCGGTGACACCGAAGATTTCCATGATGAGGACGAGACCACCTTTGCGCGTGCCTTCGGCCTTTACATGGTAGCAATCGACAGATGTGCCATCGGCGCTTTTCAGCGCGATCATCTGGCCTTTATGTGACATGGCATGTCTCCCTGAATTTGATTTTCTGGGAGGTATTGTGTCATTGGGATGAGTGCGGGGGCAATGCCGCTTTCTCTCTTAAACCTCCCCACGAGGGGGAGGTGACGGAAAGTGTGTTGGCTTAGTTGTTAAACAGGAAGTGCAGCACGTCGCCGTCCTGCACGACATATTCCTTGCCTTCGGAGCGCGCCTTGCCGGCGGATTTCGCGCCTTGCTCGCCGTTCAATGCGATGTAATCGGCATAGGCGATTGTCTCGGCACGGATATAGCCTTTTTCAAAATCGGTATGGATGACGCCTGCCGCTTTCGGGCCGCGCGTGCCGACTGTGATCGTCCAGGCGCGGGTTTCTTTGGGGCCGACGGTGAAATAGGTGATGAGGTGCAGCAGGCTGTAGCCCGCGCGGATCAGGCGGTTGAGGCCGGGTTCTTCGAGCCCCAGTGTTTCGAGATATTCGCTGCGGTCTTCGTCCGGCAGCTGCGCGATTTCTTCTTCGATGCGGGCCGAGATGACGACGCTTTCGGCACCTTCGGCTTTGGCGCGGGCGGCGACGAGGGCGGAATATTCATTGCCGTTGGCGGCGGAAGCTTCTTCCACGTTGCAGACATAGAGCACGGGCTTTGACGTCAGAAGGTTTAGACCTTCCCAAGCCTTGATATCGTCTTCGGCGATCTTGCCTTCTCTGGTGGCAAAGCGGGCGGGGCGGCCTTCGCGCAGATAGATGAGCGCGATGTTGATGAGGTCGACCTGAAGCTTTGCTTCCTTGTCGCCGCCTTTGGCTTTCTTTTCGAGATTGGTGACGCGCTTTTCGAGGCTTTCGAGATCGGCGAGCATCAATTCGGTTTCGACGATTTCAGCGTCGGCCAGCGGGTCGATGCGCTTTTCAACATGGATGATGTCGTCGTCCACAAAGCAGCGCAGCACATAGGCGACGGCGTCCACTTCGCGGATATTGGCGAGGAACTGGTTGCCAAGACCTTCGCCTTTGGAGGCGCCTTTGACGAGACCGGCGATGTCCACAAATGTCAGACGCGTCGGGATGATTTCTTTGCTGCCTGCGATTTTGGCAAGCGCTTCCATGCGCGCGTCAGGCACGGCTACTTCGCCGACATTTGGCTCAATGGTGCAGAAGGGATAGTTCGCAGCCTGCGCGGAAGCTGTCTGCGTGAGCGCATTGAAGAGTGTTGATTTGCCGACGTTGGGCAGGCCGACGATGCCGCATTTAAAACCCATGATTACTTATCTCCACTGTCTTCAATATCGCGATTTTGTTTTTTGTCGGGCTTGGGCGCTTTTTCAGCCTTAGGTTCCGGCGGGTTGAGCGCCAGGTGCACGCGGTTGGCAAAGCTGTTGAAGCGGCCTTCGCCGAGCATTGGCGCTTCGGCCACAATCGTATCGAGCAAGGGCTCGACCCATTTCATTTCTGTCTTGCTGAAATCGCCCAGCACGGCGCTCAGCACGCGTTCGCGTTCTTTGGTGCCGGGATGGCCGATGCCGATGCGGATGCGGCGGAAGTTTTCGCCGATATGCGAGATGATCGACTTGATGCCGTTGTGGCCGCCCGCGCCGCCGCCTGTCTTGATGCGCAATTTGCCTTCCGGCAAATCAAGCTCGTCGTGAATGACGACAACGTCCTGCGGTTCGAGTTTAAAGAAGCGCAAGGCTTCGCCGACCGCGCGGCCGCTTTCGTTCATGTAAGTCATGGGTTTCATGGCGATCACTTTTTCGCCTGCCAGCGTGCCGTCATAGGTCAGGCTTTGAAAACGCTGGCGTTCGGCGGAAAAGGAATGGCGGTGGACAATCGCGTCCACCGCCATAAAGCCGATATTGTGCCTGTTGAAGGCATATTTGGGTCCGGGATTTCCAAGGCCCACGAGCAACAGCATCGCGCGGGCTCCTTCTTGTTTGTCCCAGAAACCGGGTCGTTATTTCTTTTCCGGCGTTTTCACACCGGCAGGCATGGCTTTCGCGGCAGATGCGGCCTTGGCGGCTTCTGCAGCAGCGGCGTCTTTTGCTTCGTCGGAATTCGTGCCGGCCGAAGCGGTTGCCGCCGGTGTCGCGATCGTCGCGATCGTGAAGTCACGGTCACCGATGGCGGGACGCACATTGGAGGGCAGTTTGACTGCCGAGATGTGGATCGAGTCGCCGAGGTTGAAGCCGGCGAGATCGACTTCCAGTGTTTCGGGAATCGCGTCGGCGGGGCAGATGAGTTCGACTTCGTGGCGCACGATGTTGAGTGTGCCGCCAGCCTTGAGGCCCGGTGACGTTTCCTGATTGATAAAGTGCACCGGCACGTCGACGTGAATTGTCGCGTTTTTGCCGAGGCGCAGGAAATCGACATGGATGACGAAATCGCGGACGACTTCGCGCTGCACGTCGCGCGGGATCACGCGTTCGACTTTGCCGTCGACATCAATGTTGATGGCGTGGCTGGTGAAGGCGCCCTTCATGTAGAGGGCGCTGACCGTCTTGAAGTCGATGGAAATAAGCTGGGGTGTCTGTTTGTCGCCGTAGATAACGGCGGGGACGCGGCCTGCGAGACGAAGCGAACGAACAGCCCCCTTGCTGCTCTTCGTACGTGCCTCGGCCTTGAGCGTCAGTGTCTCGGCCATGGTCTTGATTCTCCAACAAAAAATGCCCCGATGGCGGGCTGCCCCGGGCGCACACGACGTTTCCTCCAGGGGTGTGGACGTCGATTGGGGCGGGTTATAGCCGTGAGGGGGGTAAAACTCAAGCCGGAATAAGGGCTTGGGCCTGCGACGTGGAGGCGCGAAAAGGGCGGTTTATTCAGTCAAAAAGGCTCGAAACCGAGCGTTCTTCCGCCGTGCGGCGCATGGCTTCGCCGATCAGGGGGGCGATGGTGACGGTGCGGATGTTGTGGGCGACGCGCACAGCCTCGGTGGCCTGGATCGAGTCTGTGATAACCAGTTCCTTAAGCTGCGAGGCGGCCACGCGGGCGACCGCGCCGCCGGACAGAACGCCGTGGGTGACGTAAGCGGAAACTTGCGTTGCACCTTTGGCGAGCAAAGCTTCGGCGGCGTTGCAGAGCGTGCCGGCGCTGTCCACGATGTCGTCGACGAGGATGCAGCTGCGGCCTTTGACGTCACCGATGATGTTCATGACTTCCGATTCACCGGCGCGTTCGCGGCGTTTATCGACGATGGCGAGGTCGGCGCCGATGCGTTTGGCGATGGCGCGGGCGCGGATCACGCCGCCGACGTCGGGCGAGTTGATCATCAGGTCTTCACCCTTGTAATGGGTCTCGATGTCATGTGTCAGGACGGGCGCGGCGAAGAGATTGTCGGTCGGAATGTCAAAGAAACCCTGGATTTGTCCGGCGTGGAGATCGAGCGTCAGCACGCGGTCGGCACCGGCTGTGGTGATGAGATTGGCGACCAGTTTGGCGGAAATCGGGGAGCGCGGGCCGGGTTTGCGGTCCTGGCGGGCATAGCCGAAATAGGGGATGACGGCCGTGATGCGGCGGGCAGAAGCGCGCTTCAGGGCATCCATGATGATGAGCAGTTCCATCAGATGGTCGTTGGCGGGATAAGAGCTCGACTGGATGACGAAGACATCCTCGCCGCGCACGTTTTCCTGAATTTCTACAAAGACTTCCATGTCTGCAAAGCGGCGGACCACCGATTTGGTGAGCGGCATATCGAGATAGGAGGCGATGGATTCGGACAATGCCCGGTTTGAATTGCCTGCGACAAGCTTCATGGCCTTGTAACTCCCGGGATATGCCCTCGCGTGACGATCCTGCGACGGTTGGGCGGGTTTTAACAAGGTGGTTTCAGGCTGTAAACAGCGCCCGCGAAGGGAATCGGGGATAAGCGGAAAAGCCGTGGCAATCGTTGCTCTTATGCCTCGGATCAGGCCCCCAAAAGGGCGAGGATACCCTCGGCGGCGGGGGCGGCGGCATCTTTGGCGAAGTCTCCCCAGCGCGTGGCGACACGGTCAGGTGAGGTTGCGGCCTGCTGGGTTATGGAGCCGATGAGCGACCCGTCGGGACGCGTCACGCGCCACTCGAGGGTGACTTCGGTTTCGTGTGTTTCCGAGGTCGAAATCGAGATGTTTCCGAGTACTTCCATGTCGAGCCTTGCCCCTGCCGGTGCGCGCGCCGCCAGAGCCTCGCTGAGCGCGTCCCGAAGCGCCGTTTGCCCGTCACCGGGGGCAAATCCGACCTCGACTTTGATGCGGCCCTGACGCGCAAGACTCGCCGTAATGCTGGCGGTGGCCACATCGTCATCTGGTCCCCAGGAGGGGACAAGATCGTCGGCGGCGAGGACGCGGGGGGCGAGGATAACATCACGGGCATCGACCGCGCCGCGTAATCCGATGGCGGCGAGGGAGACGGGCGCGGGCGAGGCAGAGGGTGACGTCTGCGCAGCGGTCGGCAGGACCTCTGTGTGATCGAGACAACTTGCCAGCGCCATTAGCGCGACGGCCGATGCAAGTCTCAAAGATGTTTTCGAAATAGTCGCCAACGCTTTTTACCAACCCGTGTTCCGCAACGCGCTTTAAACGAATCGCGCGGTACGAGGGTAGCAATTTGTTCGAGTCGCGTCGTCTCTCACGCGGGTGGCGAAAGAACGATCACGGACATTTGGCGGCCATAGTCGGGTTCGCCACGATGCGTTGTGCGGCGGTAGGAGAAGAACTTCTGCTCGTCGGCATAGGTGCAGAGGTTCAGACGTTCCACTGTGCCAATGCGGGCCGCGTCGAGGCGGGCGGCGACGAAGGCTGTGAGGTCGAACATGAAGTGTCCGTCGAGGGCGGAGGGGATGAACCATTTGTCGTTGGCGGCGTTGGCTTGCAAAAAGCGGTCGCGGAATTCGGGGCCGACTTCATAGGCGTCGCGCGAGATGCAGGGGCCGACGGCGGCGGTGATGTTGTCGCGTGTCGCGCCGAGCGCCACCATCGCGTCGATAGTGGCTTCGAGGATGCCGGTGAAAGCGCCTTTCCATCCCGCATGTGCCGCGCCGATGACGCGGGCTGATGTGTCGGCAAAGAGGACAGGTGTGCAATCGGCTGCCAGCACGCCGAGCGCGATGCCTGCCCGCTTTGTCACCATTGCATCTGCCTGCGGCGCGGTGGCGGGCGTCCAGACGTCTGTGACGGTTTCAACCGTGGCGCTGTGGATCTGATGCACGGTTAAAAGCTCACCGGCGGTGACGCCCATGTCGGATGCAATACGGGCGCGGTTTTCGCTGACCGCGCCTTTGTCATCATCGGAGCCGAGGCCGCAATTCAGTGACGCATAAATGCCCGACGAGACGCCGCCTTCGCGCGTGAAGAACCCGTGGCGGATATGCGGGAGAGCGTCGAGGGCTTCGGCTTTGAACGAGAACATGATCAGACCTCGAAACCGGCGGGGCCGGGCGCGCCATTGGGCACCAGCGCCAAGACTTTGAAAAGCGCACCCATTTCTTCGCGCGAGGTGAGGCGGTTGAGCGCCACGTCAATGTCGCGGGCTTGTTCGGGCGTTGCCTTGGCTTTGAGTGTTTCGGCGCGTTCGGCAATGCCAAGGGCTTTCAGGAATGTGCCTTGTTCGATGGGACCGAAAGCGGCGACGCCTGCGGCTTTGGCGGCGCGAGTCAGGGCTTCGAAATCGACATGTGCGGTGATGTCAGCTTCGCCCGGTGTCGAGAAGACATCGACGAACTGATGCGCGCGGAGCGCCTGCAATGTATCGCCGACCGCGCTTTTGGTGTGGCCGTAGTCGATGAAGAGGGCCGCGCCGCCGTGTTTGGCGATGCGCAACGAAATGTCTTCGGTGAAAGCGGCAGACGCGGGCGAGACTTCGGCAAGACTGTTGATGGGGCCGGAACGCTGCGCCGATGCCAGAATATCGTTCGAGGCTTGCGGCACAGGGATGATGGCCGCTTCAAAGCGCGGCGCTTCGTCTGTGCTGTCGTCGGCGAGCATGACATAGCGTTCGCACCAGCCCTGTTTCATGCGCACAAATTGGCGGATGGGGAGCGCGTCGAAAAATTCGTTGGCGATGACGTAGAGCGGGCCTTCTGGCAGCGTGTCGAAGCGATCATGCCATGTGGCGTTGGGTACGTTCTGCTTTTGGATCGCGGCGAGCACGGGGCTTGTCTCGACAAAATGCAGATCGAGCGCCTGCAGCAATCCGGGTACGGAGCGAAGGGCGCGGAGTGCATCCACCATCAGCGTGCCGCGACCGGGGCCGAACTCGGCCAGCACGAAAGGCGAAGGGCTGCCTTGGGCGATCCATGTTTCGGCAATCCACAGGCCGACAAGCTCGCCGAACATCTGGCTGATTTCCGGCGCGGTGGTGAAGTCGCCCGCCGCGCCCAGCGGATCGCGCGTCATGTAATAGCCGAGCTTGGGGTGGCCGAGCGCCAGCGCCATGAAATGGGAGACGGGCATCGGTCCCGTTTCCTTGATGAGGCGGGCGATATGTTGAGCAAGGGCCGTCATTACTTCTTCTTTTTGGCAGGTGTGGTTTTGTCGAAAGCGGAAAGGGCGGGCGCCTTCCAGACGATGAGAAGGCCGATGGCGATCATCGGCAGCGAGAGGATCATGCCCATGGTGAGCCAGTCGCCGTAGAGATAACCGATCTGGCGGTCGGGCTCGCGGAAAAATTCAACAAAGACGCGGGCGACGCCGTAGAGCGCGATGGTGCTGCCCCAGATGGTGCCCGGACGTTTCAGCGCGTCGAACTTATGCGTGAGGACGCGCAGCACGATGAAGATGACGATGCCTTCGAGCGCGGCTTCATAAAGCTGGCTCGGGTGGCGTGCCATCGGCCCGCCATTGGGGAAGATGACGCCCCAAGCCACATCGGTGGGGCGGCCCCAGAGTTCTGAATTGATGAAATTGGCGATGCGGCCGAAGAAGACACCGATGGGCGCAGCGGCGGCGACAAGATCGAACATGGACAGAACAGAGAAGCTGTTGCGCCGCGCGAAAACATAGAGCGCGATGAGCGTGCCCGCCGCGCCGCCGTGAAAACTCATGCCGCCATGCCAGACGGCAAAGATTTCGAGCGGGTTCGACAGATAAGAGCCGCCGTCATAGATCAGCACATAGCCGATGCGGCCACCGAGGATGATGCCGAGAGCTGCCCAAAGGAGCGCGTCGTCGATCTGTTCCTGATTGACCGGCGCAGGACCGTTCCACAGGCGCGGCGTCGCGATGCATTTGAGGATGTAGCGCCAGCCGAGCACCAGCCCTGCGATATAGGCGAGCGCATACCAGCGGATGGCGAAGGGGCCGAGCTGGATGAGAACCGGATCGATGTCGGGAAAGGGAATGCCGTGCATGGGGGAATGGGTCCGGTCGTCGGGGAAAGAATGGCCTGAATTCGGCGTTAGTGTGGTCGCGGGAGGGGGCGTGTCAAGTTTTGGGGGCGGGGCACGTTGAGGTCGGGGCGCGGGGCGGGTAGGATCATCGTCTATTCGCATGGAGAGACCCGATGACCCAGACGCAAAACCGCGTGCTCGACGAGATCGCCCGTATGTTCACCAACGCGGCAGGCGCGGCGCAGGGCGTTCGCCAAGAGGTCGAGACGGTGATCCGCTCGCAGGCCGAGCGGCTGGTGGCGGACCTTGATCTGGTGCCGCGCGAGGAATTTGAGGTGGTCCGTGCCATGGCGGCACTGGCGCGCGAGGAGAACGAGACGCTGAAGGCCCGTATCGAGGCGCTGGAAGCGGCTGCCGCACCCAAGGCCAAGGCGGCCAAAGCGGCGAAGGCTGACACGGGCGGCGACGCTTCGGCCTGAGGCCCTGCGGAGATTCGCCCACAGGCAAGGTAGATTCGCCCACAGATATTTGCCCCTTCATGCTGCAACCGCGTGCCGCTAAGGCTTGCACCGACTCAACGCATCAGCCACGTTTGTCTGGTGGGCCGAAAGGCCTGTACCTACAAGATGTTGTGGGTAACTTGATGTGGTTTGGTGCTGAGCGCGATGCGGGGCGGCACCTGTTACCGGGGGTGCTTGCATGACCGCTTCTGTCGTTGAAGCCGACGAAATTGACGGAAACCCCCTGGACCTTCTGGAGCAGGTGGCCTCGATCCGCGACTGGATTTTCGAGCGCAGCCACGAAGACGAACTCACGATCTGTGTGCAGGGCGAGTGGCGGGATCATCAGATTTCGCTCAACTGGCGCCATGACCTGAGCGGGTTGCATGTGGCGAGCACGCTCGACATGCGCGTGCCGCCGGACAAGCGCCCGCAGATCCGCCATCTCATCTCGCTCATCAATGAGCAGCTCTGGTCCGGTCATTTCGACATGTGGTCGGAAGAGGGCGTGCTTTTGTTCCGCAACAGCCTGTTGCTCTGTGGTGGTGCCACCGCAACGCCGGAACAATGTGAAGCTCTGTTGCGGCTCGCGGTGGAAGCCTGTGAACGCTATTATCCGGCTATCCAGTTTGTACTCTGGGCAGGCAAGAGCGCGGAAGACGCGATTGCGGCGGCGATGTTTGAAACGCTGGGTAACGCCTGAGCGTTTCGGCGTCGCGGGTTTCTCGCGGATGTAAGACAGGTTCGACATGACACTTTCATTGACTGGTCCGCTGGTGCTGGTGGGCGCTGGCAAGATGGGCGGCGCATTGCTGGCGGGTTGGCTGGGCAAAGGGCTTGCCGCCAAAGACGTGATCGTGCGCGATCCGACGCCTGCGCCGGAAGTGGCGGCGCTGATTGAAGCGCATAAAATTTCGCTCAATGTGGATGTCGCCGAAATCGCGGCGCGCGCACCTGCTGTTGTCGTGCTGGCGGTGAAGCCGCAGCTGATGGATGCGGTGTTGCCGGAGTTGGTGCCGCTTGTCGCGCCGGACACGCTGTTCATTTCGATTGCGGCGGGGACGAGCCTGCACCGTCTGAAAGATTTGCTCGGCGAGGAGATGCGCGCCGTGCGCGCCATGCCCAATACGCCGGTGGCGGTGGGGCGCGGCATGACGGCGTGTTTTGCCAATGCGCTCGTGAGCGATGCGCAACGCGATGTGGCTAATGCGCTGCTTGCCGCCGTGGGCGCTGTCGGCTGGGTGGAGAGCGAGGCGCAGATTGACGCTGTGACCGCGATCTCGGGTTCGGGTCCGGCCTATGTTTATTATCTGGCTGAATGTATGGCGGCGGCGGGCGAGGCGCTGGGGCTTGCACCAGCGTTGGCGATGCAGTTGGCGCGGGCGACAGTGTCGGGTGCCGGTGAAATGCTGGAACAGATGCCGGACGAGGCGGCGACCTTGCGCAAGAATGTGACATCGCCGGGCGGCACAACAGCGGCGGCGCTTGATGTGCTGATGGGCGAAGGCGGCATGTCGCCGCTGATGCGCCGCGCGGCGGCAGCGGCACGCGACCGTGCCCGCCAGTTAGGACAATAGAACATGGATAATCTCACACTGTTCGGGCTATTCGCGGTGACGGCCATGTTGGTCACCTATGCGCTGGAAGATCGCAGCGTGTGGTTTGTCTTTGCCTTTGCGGGTGCCTGCATGCTGGCGGCGATTTACGGTTTCCTGATCGGGGCCTGGCCTTTCGCGCTGGTTGAGGCCATCTGGTCATTTGTCGCTTTGCGCAAAGGCATGCGTCGCCTGCGGCAAGCTGCGGCTTGACGCTTGCGGTCATGTTTAGTCTCCTCGGTGGGTAACCGAGGAGAACCGCGTGGCCAAGCGTCCCGATAAATCTGCCAAGATCATTGATGCGGCACTGACGCTCGCCGCGACACGCGGCTGGCATGAGTTGTCGCTCGGCGATATTGCCACGGCGGCGAAGGTGCCCTTGCCGGATCTGGCGCAACTCTTTCCGACGAAGGCGGCGATTTTGGCGGCGTGGTCGCGCGGGCTCGACGGGGCTGTGCTGGCGCTCGCCGAAGCCGAAGACCTCAGCGGCGAGGGCGCGCGCGACAGGCTTTTCGATGTGCTGATGATGCGCTTTGACGAGATGGCGGCGGCAAAGCCCGCGCTCGTCAATATTGCACGCGATCTGCGCCGCGATCCTGTGGCGCTGTTGGCGCTTGTGTCGCCGGCGTTGCAATCGCTCGGCTGGATGCTGGAAGCGGCGGGGATCGACAGTTCGGGCTGGCGCGGCGCGTTGCGGGTGCGCGGGCTTGGTGTCATCTGGGCGCGCGTCTTCTGGGTGTGGCTCGGTGATGGCGGCGATCAGGCCAAGACCATGTCGGAACTCGACCGGCGCTTGCGGCAGGCGGAAGACTTATTGCTGGCGGTCAGCCGCTTTGGTGCGCGCAATCAGAAGTGAAAGACGCGGCAGGAGGTGAGTTTGCCGTCGTGCCATTCGATGCGTTCGATGACGCGGGTGCGCTGGCCTTCATTGCCGTTGATGATGCGCCAATATTCAACGGCGGCGCGGCCGTTACTGTCGTCGCCGTCGGAGATGACGCTGATGATATCGGCGCGGAAGCTCTTGAGGCGCTTCACCGAGGTATCCACATAGAGCCTGATGGCCGCGCGGGACTTCAATGTGCCTGAGCTGATACCCATGCGCTCGGTGACGACATGGCTCATATGTTCGGCATCTTCAGTGTAAAGATCGACGATCCTGTCAGCATCGAGGCTCGCCCATGCCGATTGCCATTCCGTCACAATCCGAGGCCATTCCGACATGTTCCGATCCCCGTCGCAGCGCCCGTAGCGACACGGACAGGCCGGTTACACTAAACGGGTACGTGAATAACCGCGCGTAGTCCGCCCATCGGGCTGCGTGCGAGCTGGATGTCGCCGCCGTGTCCGCGCGCAATGTCGCGGGCGATGGCGAGGCCCAAGCCGGTGCCACCTTCGTCGAGATTTCTGGCTTCGTCCAGACGAAAAAACGGACGGAAGACTTCTTCAAGCTGCGCTTCTGGAATGCCGGAGCCGTTGTCATCGACGATGATGTCGATGTCGTCCTCGTCGCGGACGGCGGTGACCCAAACTTCGCCCGCGTATTTTCCGGCATTGTCCACGATGTTGGTGAGGCAGCGTTTGAAGGCGTTGCGGCGCAGCGGCAATTCGAGATCGCCGATGGTTTCGAGATTGACGTTCTGGCCTTTGCGCAGGGCATCGCTCTGGATTTCGTGCAGCAAGGCACCGAGGTCGGTGGCTTCGGAGGCTTCGCTCGGGTCGCCGCGCACGAAGTCGAGATAGTCTTCGAGCATGCGCTCCATCTCGCGCACGTCATTGTTGAGTTCGTCGATCTCAGGGCCCTGACCGAGCATGGCGAGTTGCAGTTTGAAGCGCGTCAGGGGCGTGCGCAGGTCGTGGCTGACGCCCGCGAGCATGGCGGTGCGTTGTTCGATCTGGGCGCGGATGCGGGCGCGCATTTGCATGAAGGCCGCCGCCGCGCGACGCACTTCGGACGCGCCTTGCGGTTTGAACTTGGCGACGTCGCGGCCCATGCCGAAATCTTCAGCAGCTTCGGCGAGCCGCTCGATGGGGCGGATCTGATTGCGCAGGAAGAGGAGCGCGACAATGATGAGCACAACGGAGGCGGCCACCATCCAGACGATGAAGATGTGCGAATTGGCCGCGTAAACATGGCTGCGCAAGGGCAGGGCGCGCATGACGCCGCCTTCGTAGGCGACGCGGATATCGACGTAATCGTCATAGCGTTCGCTGTCGATCCAATAGGGTTTGGCGATGCGCAGGCGGACTTCGTCGGCGATGGAGCGGTCGAGCAAGCCTTCGTAGCCCGGTGACGTTTCAGGCAATTTTTCGCCGGGCAGGAAGGCGACCGACATGGAGAGGAACTGGCTGGCCTGCGCCGACAGCCGTGAGGCGGTTTCCTCGGTCGGGGCGTTTTCATATTCCGACAGCAGCATGGCGATGTCGGAGACTGCACTTTGTGACAGGGCCTCGGTGACCATCTGCCAATGGCGCTCCATGAAAACGTAAGTGACGACGGCCTGCAGCATGACCATGGGCAGGACAATGATCATCAGCGAGCGCCAATAGAGCCCGGTCGGCAGGATGCGTTTCATCAACAAGAAGGGCCGAAAGGACATTGGTTGTTCCGGGTGCGAGGGGTGGCTCAGTCGGGGATCAGGATATAGCCTTCGCCTCGCACGGTTTGCAGATAGAGCGGATTGCGCGGATCGATTTCGATCTTGCGCCGGAGCCGGTTGATTTGTACGTCGATCGACCGTTCAGCCGCTTCATTGTCGCACAGATCGAGCCGTGACAAAGCCTGACCCGCATGTGCGGCGAAAATGCGCATGAGCTGCACTTCGCGCGTTGTGAGGCGGATCACCTCGTCGCCGCGTTTCAACTCGCCGCGCGACACGCTGAAACGGGCTTCGCCCAGCATGATGTCATCTTCGCGCGCGCTCTGCGCCTTGGCGCGGCGCAGGATGGTGGCGATGCGCAACAGCAATTCGCGCGGCTCGAAGGGCTTGCCGAGATAATCATCCGCGCCGCGCTCCAGCCCCGCGATGCGGTCGTCTGTTTCGGTGCGGGCGGTGAGCATCAGGATCGGCACAGCAGATGAGATCCGCAGCGATGCGGTCAGTTCCAGCCCGCTCTCGCCCGGCATCATCACGTCGAGCACCAGCAAATCAAATTCGAGGCCTGCGAGCTTGGCGCGGGCGTCGGCAGCGTTTTCCGCCGTGGTGATGCGGTAGCCGTTTTCCGACAGATAGCGTTTGATGAGTTCGCGGATACGGCGGTCGTCATCGACCACCAGAATATGCGGTGCATCGTCGGGCAGGGGCTGCGTGGCGGATTCCTGTGTCACACTCATTTGCCGTCACGCGTGATGAGATGCTCGACCTCGGGCCGGTTTTCTTCGTTGAGCAGCGCCAGCATGACTTTGCGCCATGCGTCTTCGGCGCCCGGGCCTGCCGCATCCAGCGCCTTGCGCACGCGCTCGCGCTGGGGGGCCACGAGACGGCGCAGCAATTCGGCGCCTTCGGGCGTCAAATAGAGCCGACGCTGGCGACGATCTTTCTCGCCCGTCTTCTGCTCGACAAAGCGGCGTTCGATCAACTGGCGCAGCACACGGGCGAGACTTTGCTTGGTGATGCGCAGAATATCGAGCAGTTCGGCGACCGTGATGCCGGGGTGGCGACCGACAAAATGGACGACACGGTGATGCGCGCGGCCAAATTCGAAGGCGGAGAGAATCGCATCCGGATCACTAATGAAGTCGCGGTAGCCGAAAAACAGCAGCTCAATGGCCTCCGTGAGGTTGTCATTGACCTCGGCAGGAGGGGGGGTGGCCTGCGTCTTCGTTGGCGAAGCCGCTGGTTTGCTCATGTTTTTCACGCTCGTCATGTATTTATGTCAGCCATGTTGACATATTTTTCCCGTGGTGGTAGATAATTGCACCCGCTCCAAGACAATAAACGAAATCGGGCCGGTCGAATCTTCGGAATTCTAACTGTTTTCGTCGAGCTTCGATCCGGGCAAAGTGGCAATTCATCTTGTGGCGTGAAACGGGCTGAGGACAAGGGTCGCCCGAAGAACAATGACCCCCGCCGAACAAGGACCAAAACGATGGCAGACATACCTTTCGATCAGCGCGACGGTTTCATCTGGTTCAACGGTGAATTGGTGCCGTGGAAGGATGCGAAGGTACATGTGCTGACGCATGGTCTGCATTACGCGAGCAGCGTGTTTGAAGGATGCCGCGCCTATGGCGGCGAGGTCTTCAAGCTGCAGGAACATTCCGAACGCCTCGTCAATTCGGCCAAGATCATGGGTTTTGAGATTCCTTACACGGTTGAGGAAATCAACGAGGCCTGCCGCGCGACGCTGAAGGCGCAGGGGCTGGTGGACGGTTATCTGCGTCCCGTCGCATGGCGCGGCAGCGAGATGATGGGCGTTTCGGCACAGAAAAACAAAATCAACTTCGCGGTCGCGGCCTGGGAATGGCCGTCCTATTTCGACATGGAACAGCGCAAGAAGGGCATTCGCCTGAATTTTGCGAAATACAAACGCCCGTCGCCGGAAACCGCGCCGTCACATGCCAAGGCCGCCGGCCTTTATATGATTTGCACGATCTCCAAACACGCTGCCGAAAACGAAGGCTACGCCGATGCGCTGATGCTCGACTATCGCGGCTATGTTGCGGAATCGACGGGTGCCAACATCTTTCTCATCAAGGACGGTGTGATCCATACGCCGACACCGGATTGCTTCCTCAACGGCATCACGCGCCAGACGGTGATCGGCCTTGCGAAGAAGCGCGGCTATGAAATCGTCGAACGCCATATCATGCCGGACGAGCTTGGCTCCTTCTCGGAAATCTTTATCACGGGGTCGGCTGCTGAAGTGACGCCGGTTGGTGAAATCGGCCCGCATAAATATACACCGGGTGAGATCACTAATAATCTCTATGCGGATTATATGGCGGAAGTACAGCCCAAGGTGAAGGCGCGCGCCACGGCTTGAGGCTTCTGCATTTGAATTTAAAAGGCGGCTCGAAAGAGCCGCCTTTTTTGTGTTTTACCTCCCCTCAAGGGGGGGTGGAATAAAGAGAGTGGGGCGCTTGCTCCCCTTACTTCACCACCAGCGGGCCGGTCATGCCGATTTCGGAATGGCCGGGGTAGTTGCAGGAAAACTCATACGAGCCCGCTTTGCCGAATTGCCAGATCAGTTCTTTCGTTTCGCCGGGTTCGGTCGAAACCGAGTTGCCCCCACCGTGATGCATCTCGCTCATGTCCATGCCGGCCATATCGACCATCATCTGACGGTGCTCGGCCATTTCGTCGGTAGAGCCTAAGGAAAGTTCGTGGGGTTGTTCGCCTTTGTTGACGAGTACGAAGCGCACGGTTTCGCCTGCTTTGACGGTGACGTCCTTCACGTCGAACTCAATTTCCGTTGCTGTGATGGTGATGGTGCGGTCCACGTTCTTCGCATCGCCCGGTTTGCCGAAGGCGACGGCTTCGGTTTTTGCGTGGTGCATGGCACCTTCATTGGCGTAAGCCGGTGCGGCAGTGACGAGGGCTGCGGCGACGATGAATGCGCTGATTGTTTTGGTCATGGGTTTGTTCCTTTTCAAATTCAGAAGGCGAGACGCAGGCCCGCGCGCAGCGTGAGTTCGCCCGCGCGTTCGCCGTTGTTGCGTTTGATATGGGCGGTGTTGCCTGTCGCGGTTTCGTAAACAAGATCGAGATAGGGCGCGAATTTGCGCGTGATTTCGTAGCGGAGCTGCAATCCCGCTTCGATGTTTGAAATGCCCGATCCGATGTCGAGTTCCGGCACGTCGCTGGCGTTCACATCGAGTTTCACGTGCGGCTCAAGGATGAGGCGTTGCGTGATGGCGAGGTCGATGGACTGTTCAAACCGCGCGCCGACATCACCACGCGTCGAGATGAAGACATGCGCGTCTGTCTCAAGGAATTGCGGCAACATGCCTTGCAGACCGACGACGAGCGAGGTGGTCGAGCGCGGATCGAAATCCCGCCGCACACCTGCCTGCACGTCCCAGAAGTCCGAGACGTTGTGCGACCAGAGACCCCAAAGTTCGGAGCTTTCGACATGACCGTTTTGCATCTCGCCTTCGGTGGCGATGACAAGTTTGTCTGTGTCGCCGCCGATCCAGCCGCGTCCTTCCCATGTGACGAGACCGCCCGCGTTGTTCTGCGCACCGTCCGCCTGAAAGCGATACACCTGAAATATTTTTTTGTGCATGTCGTCATGCATGCCGTTGGTCATGGAAGCTGCATGAGCGGAAGGTGCGATGAGCGCGAGGGTGCTGACCAGCGCGGTGATGGCTTTGCGCTTTGTCATTTCGCGGCCTCCTTTGCAAGACGGGCGACGACGACTTTGTTCATCATGCCGCTCTCCATGTGAAACAGCAGGTGGCAATGAAACGCCCATTCACCGGCTTCGTCGGCGGTGAGCATGGCGGAATAGCTTTGACCCGGTGGCACGCTGACCATGTGCTTGTTGGGCAGGCGCTCGGCAGGTTGGCCGTTGACCAGTTGCACGAACATGCCGTGCAGATGCATCGGATGCGCCATCATCGTGTCGTTGATGAAGGTGAGCTTGACACGTTCGCCGAATTTCAAGTTGATGGGTTCGGCGTCAGCGTATTTTTTGCCGTTCAAGGTCCAGATGTAACGCTCCATCGTGCCGCCGAGGCGGACGATGATTTCGCGTTCTTCAGGCCGCGTGTCTTTCTGGATTTTCAGCGATTTGAGATCGGCGTAGCGCAGGACTTTGGTGCCGCTTGGTGCGCCAGATGCCCAGCCCATCGGTTGTTTTTCTGCCTCCGTGTCGGCGGCAGGTTTGGCCCCATGCATCGCATGCATGTTGCCCATGTCCATCTTGCTGTGGTCCATGCCTTTCATGTCCATTTTGCTGTGGTCCATGCCCGACATATCCATCGTGCTATGGTCCATGCCTTTCATGTCCATACCCGACATATCCATGTTGCTGTGGTCCATGCCTTCCATGTCGCTCATGCCCATGTCGGCCATGGTGAGAAGCGAGCGGGCGCGCATGGGAGGCACGGGGGCCGTCATGCCTTCGCGCGGGGCAAGCGTGCCGCGCGCATAGCCTGTGCGGTCGATCGATTGCGCAAAGATCGTGTAGGGCTTGTCGTCTTTGGGCACGACGATGACATCGTAAGTTTCGGCGATGGCGATGCGGATTTCATCGACGACGACGGGCTGCACATTTTGTCCGTCTGCTGCGACGACGATCATTTTTAATCCCGGAATGGCGAGATCGAAATAGGTCATGGCTGAGGCGTTGATGAAGCGCAGGCGCACGCGCTCACCCTTGTTGTAAAGCGCCGTCCAATTGGCCTCCGCCGATTTGCCGTTCACAAGAAATGTGTAGCCGGTGACGTCGGCAAGGTCCGTCGGGTCCATGCGCATGTCGCCCCACATGAAGCGGTCGCGGAGCGTTGTGCCGAGACCCTTGTCGGCGGCGTCGCGGAAGAAGTCGCCGACGGTGCGGCGGGCGTAATTGTAATAGCCGCTGTCACTTTTGAGATTGCTCAAAATCTCGTCAGCGGATTCGGTGGTGAAGTCTGACAGCACGACGACATAGTCTCGGTCTGTCGGCGCGGGTTCGCGGTCAGCAGGTGTGATGACGATGGAGCCGTAGAGGCCTTCCTGTTCCTGTCCGCCGGAATGGGAGTGGTACCAATAGGTGCCGCTTTGGCGGATCTTGAAATTATAGGTGAAGGTTTCGCCGGGCTTGATGCCGGGGAAATTATTGAACATAGGCACGCCGTCCATCTCGCCGGGGAGAAGCAGACCGTGCCAATGGAGCGATGTGTCCTCGTCGAGCTTGTTGGTGACGTTGATCGTCACGTCCTCGCCCTCCTTGAAATGCAAGGTGGGGCCGGGGAGCTGGCCGTTGATGGTCAGGGACATGCCGTGGCGTCCGCCGACATCGACGTCCTGCCGGTCGATGGTGAGATTATAGTCGCCCGCGATGGCGCTGGTGCCCGAGAGGGCAAGAGCGGCGACGAGCGATGCGAGGATGAGCCTGTTCATGGGCTTTGATCCTTTGATCGGAATTTGAAGATGGAGTGGTGGCAGCGTTTCGCGGGCGCCGGCTGCTAGAGGAGCAGGCGCGAGGTGGCGACGAAAATACCGGCCGAGCCGGTGGCGCTGCGTCTGAGCGGCGGTGGCGTGGCGGTGGGCGCGGGCACGAAGTGCGCGGGCGAAACGAGGTCGAGCGTTTGGTCCCATGTCAGGGTTTGAGCCGCGAGGACAGGTTGGGGCGTGGCTGAAGAAGGCGCGTTGAGGAAGGTCCAGCCGCTTGTGGCGCTCTTGCTTTCGTCGTGGTGGCAGGTGTGGGTTTCGTGGACCGCACCGCCGTGGTGCTCGCCTTTGGCCGTATGGCTGGCGACATGCGCAATGTCGAGCGCCAGCGTTTCGCCGAGGCAATGAGCCTCCTGCGATAGCGTGACCAGTCCGGCGAAAAGGAAGAAAACCGCCAGAACAGGCCGCAAGGCGAATGACGATGCGCGTTTCATGGGGGGAGTGTGGGCCTTCCAGTAGGGGGAAGGTCAAGGGGAGATTTCACCTCGCCCTTGTGGGGAGGTCGAAACGCAGAGCGTTTCGGGTGGGGGTTGCGGTCTCTCGTTGGGTTTTGTGGTCGAATTTTGCACTTCGGCCCCCTCACTTCACCTCCCCACGAGGGGGAGGTGAAGTGAGGGGTGAGGTTATGTTTACTTCCACCGCTCCGCTGCCGTGTCGTCGCTGTCCTTCGCTTCGACCCACTCATCGCCCTCGCGTTTCCAGAAGGGCGCGCGGGTTTTGAGGTAGTCCATGAGGAATTCAGCTGCCTCGAAGGCGTCTTTGCGGTGTTTGGAGGCGGTGACGACGAGGACGATGTTGTCGGCGGGATGCAGCGTGCCGATGCGGTGGATGATGGTGACGCCCTGCAATTGCCAGCGGGCGTTGGCATCGGCTTCGAGTTTGGAGAGTTCGCGCTCGGTCATGCCGGCGTAATGTTCGAGCGTCAGCGTCACGTCGCGCACGAGGCCGGTGAAACTCACGACGGCGCCGATGTCGCTGCGGCCTTCAGTGAGGGCGGCGATTTCGTCGTTGATGTCGAAGTCTTCGGTCTGGACGCGGTTCATTTTTTGTCACTTACATCATTTTCGTCATTGCGAGCGGAGCGAAGCAATCCAGAGCGGCACATGGGGTGGCAACTGGATTGCCGCGTCGCTGCGCTCCTCGCAATGACGGGTAGGGCGAAAGCCTAGCCGCCCGTCACCGGCGGGAAGAAGGCCACCTCTTTTGGTGATCCCAACAATGCGTCGAGTTTTGCGTGTTCCTGATCAATCGCGGCGCGGATGAGTTTGCGGTTTTCGAAGGCGGCTTCGTAGCCGGGGCCGCGTGTCATCAGCCAGTCGATGAGGTCGGCGACATTGCGCACGTAGGCGGGCACGTCCACGTCTTCTTCGGGGAGACCTATTTTTTGGCGGAGCGAGGCGAAATAGAGGAGCTTCACGGTTTAGCGTCCTTAGCCGCGATGGGGGCTGTCAGATGTTTGACGCCGGCGCGTAAATAATCGTAGCCGGTGTAGAGCGTGAGAATGGCCGCAGCCCAGAGGAGGCCGATGCCCGTTTCAGTGATACCGGGAATGAGCTTGTCGCCCGATGCGCCTGCGAGCAAGAAGCCGAGCGCGATCATCTGGATGGCGGTCTTCCATTTGGCGAGTTGCGACACCGGCACGGAGACACGTAGCTCGGCGAGAAATTCGCGCAGGCCCGAGACGAGGATCTCGCGGCTGAGGATGACGAGAGCGGCCCAGAAAGAAAATCCCGAGATGGTGCCGACGCGGGTGAGCGCCAGCAGAACAGCGGCGACGAGCAATTTGTCGGCGATGGGGTCGAGCATGCGGCCGAGATTGGACTGCTGTTCCCAGGCGCGGGCGAGATAGCCGTCGAAGAAATCGGTGATGGCGGCGAGCGCGAAAATGGCAAGCGCGGTCCAGCGGCCCCAATCGGTGTCGTAGATGACGCAACCGACAACGACAGGCACCATGACGATGCGGGCATAGGTGAGCAGGTTCGGTAGGTTGATCGGCATCAGGGCCTCGTGGGCAGGGGGCTTTCGCGCTTCATGTCAGCATAGCAAACCCTGAGGGTCTGTCAGGTCGTCTGGTCGGGATTTCCGTGGAAGAAGTCATAAACAGTGCGGGCAACCTTGGCGGATATGCCATCGACTGCTTCAAGATCGGACAATCCGGCGCGTGCTACAGCCCGCGCCGATCCAAAATGTTGCAATAACGCCCGTTTGCGGCCCGGACCGATTCCCGGCACTTCATCCAGCGGATTGACGCCGATGGCCTTGCTGCGGCGCGCGCGGTGGCTGCCGATGGCGAAACGATGTACTTCGTCGCGCAGGCGCTGGAGATAATAGAGGACGGGATTGCGCGGCTCCATCATGAAGGGCGCGCGTCCTTCAATGAAAAAGCGTTCGCGGCCCGCGTCGCGCTCCGGCCCCTTGGCGATGCCGACGGCGAGTACGCTGTCGATGCCGAGTTCGGTGAGAACTTCATTGGCGATTTTGAGCTGGCCCGCGCCGCCGTCGATCAGGATGAGGTCGGGCCAGTCGGGCGGGATGTGTGAGGGGTCAAGCGTGTCGTCTATTTCGGGCGGTGTTTCGGGGCGCGGCTCGCTGTCTTTCAGCAGGCGTGCAAAACGCCGCGTCAGCACTTCGCGCATCATAGCGTAATCGTCGCCGTCTTCGATCTCGCTCTTGATGTTGAATTTGCGATATTGCGATTTGATGAAACCTTCAGGTCCCGCGACCACCATGCCGCCGACGGCGTGCGTACCGGAGATGTGGCTGTTGTCATAGACCTCGATGCGCTGCGGCGTCTCGGCCATGCTGAAGGCTTCTGCGACACCTTCGAGAAGCGTGCGCTGCGTCGAGCTTTCGGCAAGGCGACGACCGAGGGCTTCGCGCGCATTGGTCATGGCATGGCCGACGAGTTCGCGTTTCTCGCCACGCTGCGGCAGGCCGACGGCCACTTTGCGACCGGCGATGATCGAAAGTGCTTCGGCCAGCAGTGCGCGGCCCGCTACCTCATGGCTCAGTAGCACAAGGCGCGGTGGCAAGCGGTCTTCGTAGAATTGCGCGAGGAAAGCATCAAGCACTTCAGCCACATCAAGATCGCGGTCGTGCCGGGGGAAGTAGGCGCGGTTGCCCCAGTTCTGTCCGGCGCGGAAGAAGAAGACCTGAATGCAGGTTTGTCCGCCTTCCTGATAGGCGGCGAAGAGATCGGCTTCGGTGAGCGTCTGCGGGTTGATGCCCTGATGCTGCTGCACCTGCGTGAGCGCGCGGATGCGGTCGCGGTAAATCGCGGCGCGTTCAAAATCCATCGCCTCGGCAGCGCTGTTCATATTGGCGGCGAGTTCTTTCTGCGTGCGGCGCGAACGGCCGCGCAGGAAGTCGCGCGCTTCCGACATCAACTCGCTGTAGCCGTCGGCATCAATCTCGCCGGTGCAAGGCGCGCTGCAGCGTTTGATCTGGAACAGGAGGCAAGGCCGCGTGCGCGCCTCAAATACGCTGTCGGAACAAGAGCGCAGGAGGAAAGCCTTTTGCAGCGCGTTCAATGTGGCGTTGACGGCACCGGCATTGGCGAAGGGGCCGAAGTAATCGCCTTTGCGGGCGCGGGCACCGCGATGCTTGATGACTTGCGGAAAATTATGGTCGCCGGTGAGCAGAATATAGGGGAACGACTTGTCGTCGCGCATCAGCACGTTGTAACGCGGCTTCAGGCGCTTGATGAGATTGGCTTCGAGCAGCAGCGCATCGGTTTCGGTCGCCGTGGTGATGAATTCCATCGCCGTGGTGTTGGTAATCATGCGGGCGATACGGTTGGAATGGCCCGTCAGCTTGGCGTAATTGGCGACGCGCTTCTTGAGGCTGCGGGCCTTGCCGACGTAGAGGACCTCGCCGTCATGCCCGAACATGCGATAGACGCCGGGGCTGTCGGGCAGGCTGCGGACCTTTTCGGCGATGAGGTCGGCCCCCGTCGAGACGCGGACCTCCGGCAGGCCTGCGGACAGGCCTGAGGCATCGCTGGTCGAAGGTGTGTCGTCGTCAGGCATCCGGGGTCTTCCGGCTCGGTTGGTCAGGTGCAGGCCTGTGGATAAGTGTGTTGAAAAATCCACAAGCGTCGAAAGGTCAAATTCCCGTCATAAAGCGGCGGGGCGGGTAAAGGTTAAATCCGGACTGTCTGACAAGCCATTGATTTTGTTTGTTTTTAATTGGGCTGTCGGCAGCAGCGGCGTTTACGAAAATGTCATTAAGGCCTGATTCTACGGGATATTTTGCGTTTTTTGCGCTGTGCACAAAGCTCCGTAGGCGGCGCGTCCATAGCAAACTGTTGATTTCATTGCGGCTTTTTCAAACTGCATTTTGCAGGCATTATTTTTAGGCAAATGCGGGACAGGCGGCAGGACGTGCGGCCGGCCACTTATCCTCATTTTGCCCGTTCGATTTCCACACCCACGCTGGCGGCTTCGGCGATGGCGGCGAGCTTTTCCACGCGGATGCGTGCGACGCTGACGCGCTCGTCCATGAGGCATTGGGCGGCGATCTGTTCGGCCAGTGTTTCGACGAGATTGAGATGGCCCGCCGCGACAATGGCTTTGATTTCGTTCACGACGTCTTCGTAGCTGACGACATTGGCCAGCGCGTCGCTGTGGGCGGCTTCATGCACGGTCAGATCGACATTGACGCGGATCGGCTGGGTGCGACCCTGCTCGTGGGCATAGACGCCGATATGGGCTTCCAGCAACAGGTCACGCACGAAAACGTGGCGGATGGCGCGGGCGGCGTCGGCGATTTTCATGGTCGAGACGGTGTCAGTTTTGGTCATCATCTGGTCTCGCGGCAAAAAGTGCATATGGGGAGGGGGAGGCGGAAAGTCATCGGGGCTTCAGCATCACGTCAGGTGTTTGCCATGCCAGATGCTGGCCGCCGTCGAGCGCGATCATCTGGCCAGTCATGGCGGGCGCGGCGAGGATAAACCGGATGGCAGCACAAATCTCGGCGGGCGATGTGCCGTGACCGAGCAATGTGCTCGCGGCCTCGCGGGCAAAATCTTCCGGCGTCTGATGCGTGCTTTGCAGGGTCGGGCCGGGGCCGATGGCATTGACGCGGATCAACGGTGCGAAAGACTGCGCCATGACGCGGGTCATGTCCCACAGCGCCATTTTGCTCATCGTATAGGAAAAGAACAGCGGATTGGGCCGCCAGACGCGCTGGTCGATAATGTTGATGATGGCACCGCCGGACTTCGGCACCTGCGCGTTGAGCGCGCGGGCGAGAAAGGCGGGTGCGCGCAGGTTCACGTCCATATGCTCGTTCCATGAGGCATAAGTCATGGTGGCGGCATCGTCGGCTTCAAAGATCGAGGCATTGTTGATGAGGACGCTGACAGGGCCAAGCACGGCGGCGGCATCGGGGATCAACCGTTCAACAGCGGCAGCGTCTGCGAGATCGGCAGGCAGGATCGCAACACGCACGCCCTTCGCCTCGATCTCGCGTTTCAATGCGGCACCGTCCTGATCTGCGCGGTTGGGACGGATGCAGAGCGCGAGATCGTAGCCGTCTTCGGCCAGCGCCAGCGCAATGTCGTGCCCGATGCGGCGCGCCGCACCTGTGATGAGGGCGGTGCTCATATCATCTCACCGGCATTTTGGAAGATCGCATAGACATAGGCGATATAGGCCACGACGAAGAAAGCGCCCATGCTGCGCGAGATGGTGCCGCGGGCAATTACCGTCGGCACGATGGCGAAAGCCGCGAGCAGCATGACCCAGAGATCAAGCTGCAGGAAATTCGGCGCGACGGGCAGCGGCATGATGAGAGAGGTGACGCCGAGGATCGCCAGAATATTGATGATATTGCTGCCGATGACATTGCCGATGGCGACGTCGTGTTTGCGGCGGATGGCAGCCATGAGCGAGGTGGCCAGCTCCGGCAATGAGGTGCCGACCGCGATGAGCGTGAGCGCGATTACGGCTTCGGACACGCCGAAACTGCGCGCCATGAGCGTGCCGCCTTCAACAACGAAATGTGCACCGACGGGCAGGCCGATACAGCCGACCAGAATGAAACCGGCGATGGTGGCGCGCGGCATATGTTTGACCAAAGTGATCGTCTCGGCTGTTTGCACGATAGCATCGGCGGGGTAACGCTTTGCGTCCCACGCGGACCAGGCAAGGTAGGCGACGAGCGCGACGAGAAGGAACTCGCCTTCGCCGCGTGTCAGCGGGCCGACAAGGCAGAAGACGATGAGAAGGCCTGATGCGGCGAGCATGAAACCTGTGTTGAGCCGCAGTGCGTGGTGCGAACAGGCGATGGGGTAAAGCATCGCGGGGATGCCCAGCACAAGCAGAATATTGGCGATGTTGCTGCCTACGACATTGCCGAGCGCAATGTCGGGCGAGCCGCGCAATGCGGCGCTGACCGAGATGAATAGTTCGGGCATGGAGGTGCCCAGCGAGACAACGGTCAGCGCGATGATGAGCGGTGAGAGACCTGCACGCTCTGCAAGGCCCGCGGCCCCGCGCACGAGAAGGTCACCACAAAGCGTCAGAACAAGCAGACCGGCAGCAAGCGAAAAATACATCATGGCAAATAGATCGCGTAATGTTTGCGGGTACGGGTGACAACTTCCCATGAGCCTCTGAAGCCCGGCGGGATGACGAAAGCATCGCCCGCGCGCACTGTGGTCACGGTGCCGTCCGCGTCAGTGAGGCGGCTTTCGCCTTCGATGATGTGGCAGAGCTCGGCTTCGGTGTAATCGATGGCCCAGCAGCCCGCGTCCGATTCCCAGATGCCGGAGAAGAATTTCTGATCCGGCGTCTCATAGGCGTTCCATGTGCGGTTCTGCGGATTGCCGCTGCGCACGCGGTCCGGTGGCGGCGCGCCTGTCTCGGGCGCGGATTTGGTCGTCACTTCGATCAGTTTCGTCATGGTGTCCCGGATTGAGGTCCATTCGGTGGCTTGGGGGCGCCTTGGGGCGGCTTTGCGCGACCTTAGCACGGAAAAAACCGGCCTGTGCGACCCGCGGGCGGGAAAAAGCGACGGTTTCCTGCGCGTTTCCATCTTTCCGGCAGGGTTCTTGCTCAGCAAGGACAAAAGGCGAGCACGCGTCCGGTTTCGGCACGGGCTTGTCCCGAAATGAAGATGACAGGCAAGACAATGACTGCTCCGACCCAATCAGACGCCTTGAACCTGCGCGGGCATTTTCCCGGCGCGATGGATGAGGCCGAACCACTGGCCGCCCGCTCGTTTGACCGCATGGTGGCTGATGTGCGCGTCGGCACGAGATCGCGCGTCGGCGTCACCGTGCATATGACAATGGCCGATGCGGAAATCGCCTGGCGCGCTTTTGAAGCAGATGCAGTGGGGCTGGGCTTTCAGAATTTCGACTGGCTCAAGGCCTGGTACAGTCAGGTGGGCGAAGCGGAGGGTGTTGAACCAGCGATTGTCATCACCTCGCTCGACGGTGTGCCGGTGATGCTCACACCTTTCGGTATCGAGCGACGCTATGGTCAGCGATGTCTCGTTTGGCTCGGCGGGCGGTTTGCCGATTATAAAGCGCCGATGCTGGCGCGCGATTTTGAAACACAGGTGTCGCCAGATCTCTTTGCTTCGATGTGGGAAAAGATCCGCCAACATCTGCCCGCGCATGATTTCATCGCGCTGGAAAACCAGCCCTCCCATGTCGGTCTGTCGATCAATCCCTTTACATCGCTGAGCGGCGAAACGGCAGCTGACGACGGCTATGTCTTTCCGCTGCCTGCGACTTACGAGGAATTCACGCAGACATTCCGGTCCGGCACACGGCGCGCCGACCGTGCCAAGTTGCGCAAGCTCGAAGCGATGGGGCGGCTTGAATTTAAAATCGCCGAAACTTCCGATGAAGCGCGGCTGATGGTGGCCGATATTCTCGACCGCAAAGCCATGCAACTGCGCGCGCAGGGCATCTCGTCGATTTTTGAAGATGCGGGCTATCGCGCCGCCTATGTGGCGCTGGCCGCATTGCCGCCAAAACGCAAGATGCTGCAAGTGGCAATGATGACGCTCGATGGCGAATTTATTTCAGGTTCCATTGCACATTTCCGGCAGGGCCATATGACGCTGATGGTGCATACCTACGAACACGCTTTCGCACGTCTGTCGCCGGGGCGCCTGCTTCTGCTCAATCTCATCAAGACGAGCATCGGCGAAGGGCACAAGATCTACGATCTCTCGGTCGGATATGCGGCGTATAAGGATAGTTTTTGTGACGAACCCATGCCGCTCAGCAATTATGTGGCGGCGGCCAAGCCCTGGGGGCTGGCAGCGGCCAGCGCCGAGCGCGCGAAGCTCGGCCTCAAGCGCCGCGTCAAAGATAACGTGACATTGATGGGCTGGCTGCGTGGCTGGCGGCAAAAGTTCGCCGGCGCCTGAGCTTCAAGTCGGTCGCTTGTCCCAAGGTTCCAGCACGCCCGCAATCACTCTTGGTTGCGGGCGTTCCATTTGGGCAATGGCAGCAGCCGAAATTTCTTCATGGGTGAGCCAGCGCGCGCCTGAGGCTTCGAGCACAAAGCCCAATATGACCTGCGCATAGGTGATCTCCGTTTGCAGCGCCATGGCATCCGCGCGCCGCGCCGCGATGGAAGCCTCGCCGGTTTTGCCGAGCAGCAGCGAACGGCTGCCCATGACCTCCACCAGCCGCCCGCGCGGCGCGATCATGCCGTCGAGTGCGGCCCGCAAAATATCGACAGGCGGGTGCAGCCATGTGAGCGCGAGGTCGAAGGGCGCATGTGGCAGTAACGCATCGAGAAACGCGCCTTCGTCATCGTAGGAGACGTTGATGGGCGTGATTTTGTGATCGAGCACATCATTGTTGAATGAGAACTGATCGGCGTTGCGCGAGACGAGGACAGCTTTTTTCGAGCGCGCTACCGCATGAGCAGCGGCGGCGGAAAGCATGCCGGTGGTGCCGAGGAGGAGGGTGGTCATTTATTTCTATAGAGCTTTCTTCGCGGCGGCATTGCGTCGAAATTGATCCAACTGTTCTTCAATTTTTATGTCGAAGACCTTTTTTATGCGCAGCAGCTGATATATCGCAATAACAAACGCAATAGCAAAACCGCTGACAACAGCGCGATAGCCAATCACGATGCTAGAGAAAAAAATATTCTCTCGATTGTGAATATATTGGCTCCAGTTCCATTCAAAGACTTCGAAAGTATCGAACAGCGCGCCATGTAGAATTTGGTTGATGAGAAAATTTACGAGTGCAAGGCCGTCGATTGCGGATATTGAGGTTTGCTCTGGTATGACAATGAAGGCGACATGCAGAGAATCGAACCAATCATAATGCAAACAAAAAAGCGCGAAGGCCGTCGTGGGTATGACAAGGCCGGCTATCAATAAGATGCCGAAGGACCAGTAGTAAGGTATCCAAATTTCTCTTGCTCTTTTTTGCAAAGCCTTGCGCCGACGGTCTAGAGTTTCTTCCAGCTCCGGTTTGGGTCCGGGGAATGTGAAATCCAGAGATTCCTTTTTTAGCTCGGTAAGTTTTTCTTTGGCACGAAAGGCGGAACGTAGAGCCACATAGAGAATGAAGGCAGAAGAGAGCGCGACATAGATCCGCAGCGATGTGTCAGAAATGAGCCACGGTTCGATGACGGCCCACCACGCTTCCACCCAATCCTGTGCCGCGTAAAAATCACGATAAATGCTGTCGTCGGCCACTCTGCCCCCCGGAGAGTTGTTTCCTCGGGGGCATCATCCGCGGTTGGCGGAAGGGGCGCAAGTGGGTTGGTTTCGGGCTTGTTGAATCAACCGCTTACGGAGGAGCGCCGTGGCGCTGTTACCACGCCTTGCGCACGCCGTCGCCGATGCCGCGGAAGAAGTCGCGGGTGGAGTGGCCTATGGCTTTGGTGGTGTCGCGCACGCCGTGACCGACTTTGGTGGCGGCGCTGCCGACCGCTTTGGTGGCAGAAGCGGCATCTTCGCCGATGCTCTGACCGGCTTCACCGGCGTCCGACACATCATCGTGGCGGGCCTTGCCCTCGACAACGCGGGTGTTGGTTGTCGTCGTTGTATGCGTCGGTTGCGTGTGGATCGCGCCGCCGTTGCCCAATGTTTGCGTTTGCACCTGACCCTGATTTTGGGTCTTGCCCGCTTGTTCGAAGTCATAGGAATCGGCAAGCGCGGGGATGGCCGTCACGGACAGTCCGGCCGCGAAGACCAGCGCGAGGGCTGTCTTTTGGCTGTTGCTGTTCATCAGGTTGCGCATGTCAGTCTCCGTTTTGCGTTGGGCCTTGGCGTGAGTATGACGCTCAATTAAGGCAAAACCGTGCCGGAAACAGGGGCTAAAACTCGGGCGGGGGAAGGGCGCGTTTTTTCTTTTTCGGGCGCTCAAACAACACGCCGGGAAAGCCCTTGAGGGGGCCGAGCGCCTCGCCCGCATAGGTCCAGTCCTGCAATTCGTTGAAGCGCAAATGATAGCGCGGCTCGCGGCCTGTGCGGCTGGTGAAAAGCGCGCGCGGGATATTGACCATATGCGGCGAGCGGGTGGTTTCATAATAAAGCGGTGTGCCGCAGGTGGCGCAGAAATGCCGTGTGATGCCTGCGGTCTCGTTTTCAAACGGCGCGATGTAACTCTCTCCATCGAGGATGCGAAAACGTTTACGCCAGCTGCCGACATAGGTGGCATAGGCCGCGCCATGTGCCACACGCGCCGCCGCCCCGTGATCGTGAAAGGCCCAGCGGGCGGGTACGTCGATTTCCATCGTCACCGCGCCGCAGAGACATTGCGCTTTGGCGGTTTTGGGTGGGCTGAGCGTTTTGGGCTTGGTGGTTTTGGCGGTCATGGGCATTCTCTGTGAGCGCATCAGAAAAATAACGGGGAGCTGACAATGGACGGGTTCATGGAAGCGCTGCAGGCAGCGCAGGTTTCGCAAAGCGCCTATGTGGCGACGCTGCCGCATTGGGTCACGATCTGGATGAACTGGATGCTGATCGTGTTGGGGCTAGGCAGTCTGGTCTTTGCCGTCTTCCGTGTCGAGGCGCGCTGGTTGCTGCTGTCTTTTTTTGTATCGATTGTCGCGACGATGGCGATGGGCATGACCATGGGCTGGACGCTGCTCTGGGGCGTGACGCATCTCGTGTTCTGGACACCGGCGGCGATCTATATGTATCGCCGGTTGGACGGGATCAACACGGCAAGCATTTACGGCGTGTGGTATCTGCTGGCGCTGGCGACGCTGATTATCTCGCTGGCTTTTGATGCGAAGGATGCGGTGCAGTATTTCGTGGCGTGAGGTCGTGCCCTTCACCTCCCCCTTGAGGGGGAGGTGAAGATTATCTTTTCTTCCCGCGATACTTCCCCGCCCGCGTGCCCGGCTTGCCGCTTTGCGAGCGGCCTTTGACGTTGGTGCGCGACACGCTGTCTTCGATGGCGGATTGGCGGGCCAGCGGGTCATCGGCAATCGCGAGTTCGGTGGCTTCCAGCCGTTTGATTTCATCGCGCATGCGGGCGGCGGTTTCAAATTCGAGATCGGCGGCGGCTTCCTTCATTTTGTTTTCGAGATCGGCGATATGTGCGCGCAGATTGTGGCCGATGAAGCTCGCGCCATCCTCGCCCGTATCGACGCGCACATGGTCACGCTCGTAGACACTGTCGAGAATATCGCCGATGTCGCGGCGGATGCTTTCCGGTGTAATGCCGTGCTCGATATTATAGGCGTGCTGCTTTTCGCGGCGGCGGTTCGTCTCGGCAATGGCGCGTTCCATTGAGCCGGTAATTTTATCGGCATAGAGGATGACGCGGCCATCGACGTTACGCGCGGCACGCCCGATGGTCTGGATGAGGGAGGTTTCCGAGCGCAGGAAGCCTTCTTTGTCCGCGTCGAGAATGGCGACCAGCGCACATTCGGGAATGTCCAAGCCTTCGCGCAGCAGGTTGATGCCGATCAGCACGTCAAACGCCCCGAGCCGCAGGTCGCGCAAAATCTCGATGCGTTCCAGCGTGTCGATGTCGGAATGCATGTAGCGCACGCGGATGCCTTGCTCGTGCATATATTCGGTCAGGTCTTCGGCCATGCGTTTAGTCAGCGTCGTCACGAGAATGCGTTGGCCTTTGGCGGCGACTTCTTTGCATTCGGCGATCAGATCATCGACCTGCGTGCCGACCGGACGGATGATGGTCGGCGGATCAATGAGGCCCGTCGGGCGGATCACCTGTTCGGTGAAGGCACCGCTCGTCTGGTCCATTTCCCACGGGCCGGGTGTTGCCGAGACAAACACCGATTGCGGGCGCATGGCGTTCCATTCCTCAAAGCGCATGGGGCGGTTGTCCACGGCGGAGGGCAGGCGGAAGCCATATTCGGCCAGCGTTGATTTGCGGCGATAGTCGCCCCTGAACATGCCGCCGATTTGCGGCACGGTGACATGGCTTTCGTCGGCGAAGACGAGCGCATTGTCGGGGAGATATTCAAACAGCGTGGGCGGCGGCTCGCCGGGTTTGCGGCCCGTCAAGTAGCGCGAATAGTTTTCGATGCCCGCGCAGGAACCGGTGGCCTCCATCATTTCGATGTCGAATTGCGTGCGTTGCTCCAGCCGCTGGGCTTCGAGCAATTTGCCCTGACCCTTCAACTCCTGAAGGCGCACCTGCAAATCGCGGGTGATTTCCTCCACCGCCTGATTGAGCGTGGGCTTGGGCGTCACGTAATGCGAATTGGCGTAGAGTTTCACGCTCTCATATTTGTCGGTCTTGTGGCCCGTCAGCGGATCGAATTCCGAAATCTCCTCGATCTCGTCGCCGAACATGGCGATGCGCCAGGCGCGGTCTTCGTAATGCGCCGGAAACACGTCGATCGTGTCGCCGCGCACGCGGAAGGTGCCGCGCGTGAAGGCCTGATCATTGCGTTTGTATTGCAGCGCCACCAGATCGGAGATGAGCTGGCGACGGTCGAGCTTTTCGCCGACCTTGATCTGGAAGGTCATGGCCGAATAGGTCTCGACCGAGCCGATACCATAGATGCAGGAGACGGAGGCGACGATGCTCACGTCGTCCCGGTCCAGCAGCGAGCGCGTTGCGGCGTGGCGCATGCGGTCGATCTGTTCGTTGATCGAGCTTTCTTTTTCAATATAGGTGTCGGTGCGCGGCACATAGGCTTCGGGCTGGTAGTAGTCGTAATAGGAGACGAAATACTCCACCGCATTTTCGGGAAAGAAACTTTTGAATTCGCCGTAAAGCTGCGCGGCCAAAGTCTTGTTGGGCGCGAGGATGAGCGCGGGGCGCTGCGTGCGGGCGATGACCTGCGCCATTGTGTAGGTTTTGCCCGAACCCGTAACGCCGAGCAGCACCTGTTCGGTCTCGCCCTGATTGATACCTTCGACAAGCTCCTTGATGGCGGAGGGCTGGTCGCCTGCGGGTTCATATTCCGAGACGAGTTTGAAGGCGATGCCGCCTTCGGATTTTTCAGGCCGCTCAGGCCGGTGCGGTTCGAACAGCGGCCAGTGTTCGGGGTCGCCCTGCAGCGCGCCTGCCCAATTATCGCGGTCCGCGATGGCGCTTTCAGCCGAGAAAATGCCCGATGCCTCGCTGAAACCGGCGGCGATCTTCGCTTCCTTGGACGAAAGCGGCTTGTCGCCCGCGCGACCGAATGATTTGAATCCCTTGCTTGCCATGCGCCCAATATGGAGTGTCGCGGGGTGCAGGAAAAGGCCCCTGCTGACATATGCTGACAGCCGGTGTCAGCAGCCGACAGCGGACCTATGCGGCAGGGCGCTTGATCAGCGGCCCGAGTTGCACGATCAGCACGGCGGCGAGCACGCAGGCGGCGCCCGCCCAGCCTTGCAGCGTCAGCCGCTCGTTCAGCAGCAGCGCACCGAAGGCGGCGGCGAAGAGGCCTTCCGACGAGACGATGATGGCCGCGTCCGACGGCGGCGTATGCGCCTGCGCAATGGACTGCAGCGTGAAGGCGAGCCCGCCGGAGATGATGCCGGTGAAGAGGATCTCCTTCCATGCCGCGAACAGGTCGATCCATGTCGGTGTTTCAAAAATGAACCCGCCGAGGATGCCGAGCGCGGCCACGACGCCATATTGAATGAGCGAGATCATCAGCGGGCGGCGCAGGTCATAGGCGAGCCAGCCGAGCGCGAGGATTTGCACGGCCCAGAAGAACGCGCCGCCGACGATCAGCAGATCGCCGCTGTTCAATCCGTTGACACTGCCCCCGCCCAGCAGAAATGTGCCGAGCAGCGACAGCGCGGCGGCGGGCCAGACGGCGGCGTGAATTTTCACATGCGCCTTGTCGGCGGCCTCGGGGTCATGCGTCAGCTTGGTGATGACCCAGGCGATGGCAGGCACCATCACCACATAAAGCGCGGTCAGAAAACCGGCATTGCTGACGCTTGTGGTCAGCAGCCCGTATTGCTGCATCGTGGCCCCGCCGAAAAAGGCGACGCCGATGCCGATCAGCGGCAGGGTGCGCTTGGCCGGAATGGCGGGCAGGGGCGCGCGCCCTTCCTGAATGGTCCCCCTGCCTTCCATCATGGCAAAGGGCAGGACGACAACAGCGGCGAGTAAAAAACGCACGCCGGTAAACATCAGCGGCCCCATATGCTCCATGGCCGTGGCCTGCCCGATAAAGGCAAGCCCCCAGATCAGCGCCGCCGTCAGCAGAAAAAGGTCAGCGGTGGCGCGGGTCATCGGACGGGTCTTCTCTGCGGATGTGTGAGGGCGGCGGAGATTAGCATTCGGGGTGCTGCCTGTCCCGTTCCGGTTGGTATTGAAGGATACACTTCCCTCCGTCCGCGACCTCTGCAATTCTCTCCCCCATGTCGCATCCTTCCTCCTCCGCTTCTTCATCTTGCGCCGCGCGGGCGCATTGGACGATTTATTTGCCGTCGCTGCTCATCGCGGCCTGCTGGCTGCTGATCTATGTGCTGGCCGTGCGCCACGAGCCGGTGCGGCACGGGTTGAGGGCGCTGGCGCTGGCGGTTGAGGGGTTGATCGTGCCGCTGCTGGTGTTGTTTGCTGCCGTGCGCGCGCGGGTGTTGCTGGTTGAGGTGCGCGACGGGGCAGGCGGTGGCCGTGTGCTTTATGTGCGGTCGGGGTTTTTGCGGCCGCGCGAGGTGAGCATCGGGGCGCGCGAAGTGGCGTCGGTGCGGGTGCGGCGCAGCTGGGTGCATCTGGTTTTTGGCGGCGGGGCGCTTGAGATTGCCACCTTGTCGGGCGAGCGGATTTACGTCAATGATCTCGACCATCCGCAACGGATCGCCGCCGCGCTGGTGGTGCCGGCGCAAGCGGCATTCGGACATGAGGAAAAATTACGATGAGCGGCATGCTGGAATTTGACGAGGCGGCGGCGCGCTCGATGGAAGCGATGTATCTGACGCCCGATGTGGTGGGCCAGCGCTCGCGCGTCATCGATATGCTGCAGCCCAAGCCCGGCGAGCACATGCTGGATGTCGGCGTGGGGCCGGGGCTGCTCGCCTATGATCTCGCGCGCATGGTGGGCGACACGGGCCGCATGGTGGGTCTTGATATGTCGGCGGCGATGTTGACCGTGGCGCGCACGCGGCTGGCCGCCATGCCGCAGGCCGAATGCGTGGAAGGCGATGCGAGCAAGCTCAAATTTCCCGATGCGAGTTTCGACGCTGTGGTTTCGACGCAGGTTTATGAATATGTCGCGCCGCTCGGCCGCGCGCTCAGCGAGCTTTACCGCGTGACGAAGCCCGGCGGGCGTGTGCTGATCCTCGACACAGATTGGCGCAGCATCGTCTGGCATTCGTCGGACAAGGCGCGGATGGACCGTGTACTGACTTGTTGGGACGATCATCTGGCCGATCCGCATTTGCCCGCCATATTGGGCGCGGCGCTCAGGCGTGCGGGTTTCATCGTCACCCGTGTCGAGATCGTGCCCATGCTCGCGCCGCATTGGCAGCCGGTGAGTTATGCGGCAGGCATCATGCGCACCATCCGCGGCTATGTGAGTGCCAATGGCGAGAAGCACGGGCTGACGCGTGACGAGGTGCAGGCATGGTATAATGATCAGTTGCGGCTTGCCGAGCGCGGCGAATTTTTCTTCAGTCTCAACCGTTATGCGTTTCTAGCGTCACGCTGACGTCCGGCGGACAAAACAAAGCCGTGCCGACGCGGGGGGGAGCGTGGCACGGCAGGTACGGCTTTGGCTGGAGAAGCGCTGTTCAGGAGCGCAACCAAACGACGTTTTTTGTGTCTGGCGAATTGACGCTGTAGCGGTGGAGGAACAATTCGACCAGTGTGCGGATCTTGCGTCCGTCATCGTCGGTGGGAGCCACATGGTTGGCGTGGAAGAGGCCATCCCAGATGAAAATTTCCTTGATCATGCCGATCAGAAAGCGGGCGCTGATGCTTGTGTCATGGGGTTTCAGATAGCCCTGGGCGATCATGTCATCGAGCGCGCCGATGGTTGCGTTGTACCAGTGATGGGTGACGCGTTTGAAGGTTTCGCGTGCCAGTTCCGGCGCGAAGGGGACTTCGCCGATGACGATGCGCATCAGCGGCTGCACGTCGCTTGCGAGGAAGGATTTGAGTCCCGTCTTGGCTGCCACACAAAAACTATCCTCCAGCGAAGCGCCATCGACGGGCTGCGGAAAATCGAATTTGAAATGGTCAGAGGCCTGCTCGACGATTTCGGCAAAGAGGATTTCCTTGGAGCGGAAATGTTTGTAGAGCGTTGCCGTCGAGACGTCGGCGTCACAGGCAATATCGGTCATGCCCGCGTGGGTGTATCCGCATTTCAGGAACTGCGCGCGGGCAGCCTTCAGGATGGCCTGACGTTTGGCTTTCACAACGGTTGTGCGATAGGTGTCTGTAGCGGCTTCCATTTATAAAACTCACTATTGTTTACACATGTCGGCGTGGGATGCGTGACCGGCTCAGGCGGCGTAGCGATCGAGATACATGTCGATGGCTTCGTAGAGGATCTCGTCGGTATTGTCCGGCAGCACAAAATCGGCATCGAAGAGCGCCGGCCAGATAAAGACTTCCTTGATCATGCCCGCGATCATTTGGACGCCGGTTTCGGCATCATGCGGCTTTAAAAGTTTGCGTTCGATCAGTTGCTCGAATGTGCGCACGAGATGGGCGGCGCGCTGTTTAATGATGATTTCATGCATGTCGGCTGCGACCTGCGGTGCGGTCGGCACCTCGGCGATGACGATGCGCAGGAGTGCGTTTGCGCCCATCTCGAATTGCGATTTCAGATAGCGGCGCGCCATATCGTGCATGACCTGACGCAGGTCATCGCTGTCGCTGACAGTGGCGAATTCGCCGCCGAGATCGGCGCAGATTTCGCGGACAACAACGGCAAACAACTCTTCCTTGGATGAAAAGTGTTTGTAGAGCGTGGCGGTGGACACATCGGCTTCGCGCGCGATATCGGCAACGGCGGCGCGACTGAACCCATTGCGCAGGAAATTCTCGCGTCCGGCGAGCAATATCGAGGCTCTTTTGCTTTCGCTTACTGATCGTCTGTAGTGTTCAAGTCCCAATTTTCTTCCCCTATGTTATTAATACTTATCCGGTGCAGATTTATTAAGTTTTTCGATCTTTTCTCATCATATGTCGCAAGTATTTTTAATGTAAAAATGGGCGTTCTATCTCTGTTCAACTTATTCTTAACGAATTTGAAATTTGAAGTTGTTCGAGGAATACCGCGTTAGGTTCATTTTATACGTAACATTGTGGAGAATGGATGCGTCAATATTGACGTTCTTTCGCCAATAAGCACTGGAGTTGTTTTAATGTTGGGTTGGGCGTTCCGGCCGGTGAGGCGGCTCTGGCCATCGTTCAGGTCCGGTGCGTGGTGCGACCCGGCATGGACGGCATCGGGTGCGTAACACCCTGATAAATAACATTAAAAAAATTGTGTCTTAACGCGGAGGGACCGCGCGGAACAGGCTTGACCGGTGCCTGACCGGATGACCGGTTTTGCCTAAAATGTCTAAGCGCGTTGTTTTAAATATAGAACGTGTTTTTCTAACGAAACGTTGAGCCCGACGGGCGAGACGATAATTTCATTCCTTCGGGCGTTTTACCGAAATGGCACAGTGTTATGCCCCGAATATTCCTGTCATTTTACGCCAAATTGAAGATTTCAGATTCGGGATTTGACATTTGCGGCGCTGAAAACGTCGTTCAGGCGCTTCGCGGCCTTGATAATATGGGTCTCCGGAATGGCAGAAAACCCCAAGTATAGTCCGTTGCGACGTGCCGGACCCATGTAATAGGTGGAAACCGGCATGACATGGACGTCGGCGCGTTCGGCGATACCGGCCACCTGCCGGTCGTCGGCGGCGGGGTTGAGCCAGGCCGTCATCTGCATGCCGCCGTCGCCCGGGGCGGGGGCGAGCCATTTGTGCAGATGGGTGTTGATGGCGTCGATGAGGCAGGCTTGGCGGCTGGCGTAGATGGCCCGCATCCGGCGCACATGGGCTCCATAATGTCCCTCTGCGATGAAATCGGCCAACGCTGCCTGCAGCGAGGCAGGCGGAATATGGCCGGTCAGGCGGATCGCCGTGCGGAACGCCTCAATGAGGCTGTCGGGCACGATCAGATAGCCGATGCGCAGCGCGGGAAAGAGGGTTTTGGCGAAAGTGCCCATGTAGAGCACATGGCCTGAGCGGTCGAGGCCCTGCAACGAGGCGAGCGGGCGGCCGGTGTAGCGATATTCGCTGTCGTAATCATCTTCCAGAACCCAGGCATTGGCGCTGCGGGCCAGTTCGAGGAGTGCGAGGCGGCGTTGCAGCGATAGCGTGACGCCCAATGGGTATTGATGGCTCGGGGTTACATAGATGAGGCGCGGGCGGGCGCTGAGGGCGCGGCCTGCCTCAACGTCGATGCCTTCGCTATCAACAGGCACCGGCACAATGTTTGCGCCTGCGCCGAGAAAGGCCCCGCGTGCACCGAGATAGCCGGGGTCTTCCAGCCAGACATCATCGCCGGGATCGATCACCATTTGCGCCGCCAGCATCAGCGCGGCTTGTGCGCCTGTGGTCACGATCACTTGTTCGGGCGTGCAGACAACGCCGCGTGCGGCACCGGCATGGGCGGCAATGGCTTCCTGCAGCGGGCGAAAGCCAGCGCCTGTTTCGTAGCCGAAGGTGCTGCCTGCATGGTCGCGGGCGCGCCGTGCCAATATGCGGCTCCACAATGTCATGGGAAATAGGTCGATCGCTGGCAGGCCATGCTGGAAGGCGCGGCCGTGACCGCGCACATAGGGCACCGCCCCGCGCTTTACTGACGCCATCAGCGCCCCGCGTGCTGACAAGGTGTTGGCGGCAGGTGCAGTCTTCGCGTCCGGCGTTTTGCGCGACTTGGCGATTTCCAGCAATTCGTCGGGCAGGCTGGCGGCCACGCGCGTGCCCGCGCCTACCACGGCTTCGAGATAGCCTTCTGCCGTTAGTTGTTCAAAGGCCGACAGCACCGTGTTGCGGCCAACACCGAGATCGCTCGCCAGCAGGCGCGACGAGGGCAGGCGCGCGCCCGCCGCCAGCCGCC
>JAUSLL010000048.1 GCA_030649335.1 Parvibaculum sp.
GCGCGGGCAACGATGAGGTCGATGAGGTGTTGATCGTCGAGGTGAAAGTCTCCGACGGATTGGCCTGCAGTACCAACTGTGTCGGAACCGACGCGCTGCGTTAGTTTACGGAAGACAAGGCACTGGCCGATCAACCAAAGGGCTGTGGCGCGGGCATCGCTTTCACTCGCATCGTGATTGAGAAAGGGCCGCACAACGCTGAGCGCCGATACCAGATGACGCCCGATTTCCCAATCTTCAACCGTCTCGATAGCCCCTGTGGGGGCGAGTATCTCCCAGGCCATGAGGCGGCGATTTTTTTCTGCCTCGGCATCATCGCAATTAGGTTGGATGAGCAGGTGCGCAAAGGCACGCAAACGCTCCGGCGGTGTGTCGCCAGTGAGCGCGATCTCTCCGCATGGTCGATCTGTCGATGAAACCTCTGGCTGAAATGTACTTCGCATGACCTCACGATAAAGGTCGTCCTTGCTGCGAAAGTGATAGTTGATCGATGCCGCATTGGTGCGGGCGCGGAGTGCAATATCGCGCACAGTCGCATTGTAATAGCCGCGTTCGGCAAATATCCCCCGCGCCGCGTCGAGCAAACGCCGCCTTGTATTCTGCCCCTGTTTCACCAATCAGCCCTTTTTCATACACACGTTTAAAACGTCACTGTCCGGGGTTTGCAACGTCCCACTTAGTTCACGGCTCAGAACCGAAACTCCGTCGCACAAATTTGGCGGCGGTCATTCCAAGAGACGAGGTTAAGGATGCAAATCTCCAGTTATTCTGCGGCGTCTGCTATGCAGCAGTTGCAGCAGACCCTGATGAAGAAGGCGGATGCCGATAAGGATGGATCGCTGACGCTCGACGAATTTTCTGCCGCAGGCACGGCAAAAAATGCCGGGCGTTCGACTTCTGCCGATCAAACCACCGCCGCAAAGCTGTTCCAATCCATCGATGCGGATGGCGACGGCAAGGCAAGCGAAAGCGAACTCGGTTCGTTTTTTTCAAAAATGAGCAGTGACACCCGCACCTCCCTGCTTTCAACGCAGGAAAGCGGCGGTGGCATGAGTGGCCTGATGGCCAAGGCAGATGAAGACGGCAATGGCGCGTTGAGCCTCGACGAGTTTTCAGCCGCCGCGCCCAGAGGGGCCTCAACCGGCAAGTCGGCTGAAATCTTTGGCGAGATGGATGCAGATGGCAGCGGTGAAGTCAGCGAAGACGAACTGAGCGCCTTCAATGAGACCCATCGTCCGCCGCCGCCAGGTGGTGGTCAGGGTTCGGGTGGCCCCGGTGGCGCATCGGGATCGGGAAGTTCTTTAGCTGACATGTTGGCTGAAGCCTCTGACAGCGATGAAAGCGACACGGTCACGAGCCTGAGCGACATTCTCAGCCAAATCTCGTCAGCTGACGACGAGAGCAAGACGGGCGATGCCAGCAGTGATTTTTCCAAGCAGCTTTCAAGCCTCTTGCAGCAAATGGTTACAAGCTATGCCGGTCAGACAAAGTCGGGCACGTCCAGCATGAGCCTCAGCGCCTGACGGCATTGAGCTAAAGGTAAAGGGAAGGACCAAAAGTCCTTCCCTTTTTCATGGCCTGATCGGAGGCCATCACAAGGGGCTGTGCTGCGCCGCATTTCAGACTTTATTAACTATGTCTGGCTAGCGTGCAGGGAGGCGATCCACGGGCATTTTCCAGATTTTGTAACAGCGGCGCGACTCGTGCTAAACAGTTGTTACACAAGCATTTTTGCTCAGCGGTCGGAAGCATTCGTTCAGGCACGTCAAGATCGGCGCAAGGCAATATGGCATCCCCCCGAGGCAGGAGAGAGCGCGGCGGTCGCGGATCGGACGGATCCGACAGCGACTGGATGACGCGGCGTCTCAACGGTCTGGGGCCGGTGCGCATCGGCGTCGGTGCCAACGGGGGCGCTGACGACAATGACGATGCACCGGTAAGGCCGAAGCAGAAGGTCGAAGAACCGCGCTCCTGGTTTGCGCGCGCCACGGGCGCAAGGCGCTACACGCCCTCGGGAAAAAAATCCGGCAAGACACAAAAGAAATCAATTAAAGGCATGGTGCTCCGCGCCGACGCCGACATGCGCCCTGTGCTTTCCTCGCTCGATGATGAAGAGCCTCGGCTCACCAAACGCGAACGCTATGAACGCGCTCAGGCCGCAAAGCGCGAACCCAAAGTGGCCAAGCGCAACGAGCCCCCGCAAAAATCAAAGACGCAAAAGAGAGCTTCAGGCAAAGCCGCCGCAGCTGTGAAATTTGCCGAGTCCCGTCCGCGCGGCAAAGGCGGCGGCAATGGTGGCGGCGGCGCGCGCTATGGCGCCCGTGCCCGCCAGCAGCCCGTGCGCGGTTTCTTCCGCGAGTTTTTCTATTGGGGCCTCGTCATATGTCTCTGGACCGCCATCGGCATCGGCGGCATGCTTTTCTATTATGCGATGTCACTGCCCGACACATCGGGTCTGTGGAATGTCGCCCATGCGCCGTCGCTGTCGATCTTGGCGGATGATGGTGAAACACTGAGCCATCGCGGTGATATGCGCGGCGGCATGGTGCTGACCTCCGACATGCCGACCTATGTCTCGCAAGCCGTGATCGCGACCGAAGACCAACGCTTCTATTGGCACTTCGGCGTCGATCCCATCGGTCTTGCGCGTGCGGCCTGGCAAAACTATCGCGCAGGCTACATCGTGCAGGGCGGCTCGACGATCACGCAGCAATTGGCCAAGAATGTCTTTCTGACATCCGACCGCACACTCAACCGCAAAATTCAGGAAATGCTCCTCGCCGTCTGGCTTGAGGCGCGTTACTCGAAAGAACAAATCCTGACGCTCTATCTTAACCGCGTTTATTTCGGCGGCGGCGCTTACGGCATCGAAGGCGCGTCGGAACGGTTCTTCAAAAAATCAGCCCGCGAATTGTCATTGCCGGAAGCGGCCATGCTCGCAGGCCTGTTGAAGGCCCCCTCGCATTATTCGCCGACCAACAGCATCACGCGTGCAAGAGAACGCGCCGCCATCGTGCTCGACAATATGCTGCGCGAAGAATTCATCACAGCGGCAGACGAACAATATGCGCTGAGCCATCCCGCATCGCTTGAAGGCTATTCCGCATCAGGCTCGATCAATTATTTTGTCGATTGGGTCGCCGACGTGCTGCCGGCCTATACGGGCGAACCGAACACCGACCTCATTGTGCGCACCACGATTGATCCGGCGATGCAGCGCGCAGCCGAAGAAGTGATCGCCGAGATGCTGAAAACTGAAGGCGCCGAACTCGATGTGTCGCAGGCAGCAATCGTCGCCATGACGCCGGACGGATCCGTGCGCGCCATGGTCGGCGGGCGTTCTTATGCGCAAAGCCAGTTCAACCGCGCGGTGCAGGCGTTGCGCCAGCCGGGTTCTGCCTTCAAACCCTTTGTCTATCTCACCGCCATGGAACGCGGCCTCACGCCGGATACCGTGCGCGTTGACCGGCCTGTCACCTACGGCACATGGTCGCCGTCAAATTACACCGACAAATTTGCAGGCCCCATGACGCTCGCCAAAGCCGTGTCCACCTCGGTCAACACCATCGCCGTGCAGATCGCGCAGGAGGTCGGCATCCGCAATGTGGTGCGCACCGCCCAGCGCCTCGGCATCCAGCAGAACCTGCCCGCCAACCTGTCGCTGGCGCTCGGCACGTCGGACGTCACCCTGCTCGAACTGACAGCGGCCTATGCCACCTTTGCCAATGGCGGCTACGGCGTCCTGCCCCACGGCATCGACGAAGTGCATACGCGCGACGGTGATGAAGTCTATCGCCGTCAGGGCTCAGGCCTCGGCCGCGTCATGGATGAAAAGTCGATGGGCGAAATGAACTATATGCTGCAGGGCGTAATGACCAACGGCACGGGCCGCAAGGCCGCCCTTGATGATCGCCAGACAGCAGGCAAATCCGGCACCAGCCAGGATTTCCGTGACGCTTGGTTCATCGGCTACAGCGCCGATCTGGTCGTGGGCGTCTGGGTCGGCAATGACAATCGCTCGCCGATGAAGAAAGTAACGGGTGGTGGCCTGCCCGCAAAAATATGGCACGACTTTATGAGCCGTACACAGGCGGGTCAGGCCGTGGCCGCGCTGCCGGGGCAATATCCTTATCGTGGAGCCGCCGACACGGGCTTTACCGACAATAGCTATGGCGACAGCGGGTCCGACACGCAAACCTATGACGCAGAACCCGAACGGCAGCGCGAATGGGAAGAGCCTGGTTTCTTCGAACGTCTTTTCGGCGGCGGGCAAAGATCGGATGCGGGCACAGGTCTGCGGCCCGGTCACAATCCCGGACGGTAATGCCGCTCACTCAGTCGTCGAGATCAACAGATCCGAACGGGTCAATGCCATAGCGGTGCAGACCCGGTCCGTTGATTTCGAGCCAGCGCTTGGCGCTCTCGTAATTGGGTAGGGCGCTTTCGACGAGCGACCAGAAGCGCGCGCCATGGTTCATGTGGCGCAGATGCGCGACCTCATGGGCAGAGACATAATCCAGCACATGCGGCGGCGCCATGATGAGCCGCCACGAAAATGACAGCGACCGCGTGGTCGAGCAGGAGCCCCAGCGGCTTGTCTGGTCGCGCATGGTGATGCGCGCAGGCCGCACGTTGAACGTGTCGGCATAGGCAAGGGCGGTTTCGTTGAGTTCTTCGCGCGCGCGCGCCTTCAGCCAGTCGGTGACGCGGCGCTGAATGAAATCAGCCTCACCCGTCACGCAGATTTCAGGCCGGCCCAAAGTTTCAGACGCTGGACGCCGCCAGACGGGACCGGCGTTTTCCAGCGCGGCGCGGCGGCGCGACACATGGCGGATCAGATGTTCGCGACCCCGATAGGGGATATGCGCGCCATTGACGAAAGGCACGGGCGGGGCGACATGCTCAAGCCGGTCGGCAATCCACTGGCGTTGCTCAAGAGCAAATTCGAGCGCCTTGGCCATGCCGCGACGCGACGGCGAGGTCACCTGCACGGAACCGGCGGCGAGATCGACACGCACGATGATGCGGTGGGCACGCGGGTTGTACATCGCGGTGACCGGCACCTGCCGCCCGTCAATATCGAGATAGTCAATATGAAGCGAGGCGGGCTTGGCGCTCCGCGTCTTCGATTTCAGGGCTTCGGACTTCACTGGCTTTGGCATGGAATGGCGCGCTTTCTGAACGAAACGGACCTGCACTTCACCGATCAGGGAATATCGTATGACCCGGGGCCTGACGTGGCGGGCGCTTTCAGGGTGCGCCACGCGGCAGTCTCGAATCATGCTTGTTAGCATGACATGATTTTGAAACTTCAACGCGGGTGATCAAGAGGCACCGCAAAGATTTCAGAGCCTGTGGCAGCACGGCGACAAACCCTCGTCCCGCCCGCCCAAAAATGAGGCCGGAGGGCTTGGCGCCGCTCCGGCCTCGTTCTTCGGTTTTAATGCGCCGCCTTAGTTGCCGCCAAACAAGGCCTTTTGGTCAGCAACAGAGTGGCGGGCCGCGCAGCGGTTGGCCGCGCTCACCACGGCCTTGAAGGAGGCGGTGATGATATTGGGGTCGATGCCGACGCCGAAAACGTCGCCGGGCTTGCCCGTCTCGGCCACTTCGACAAAGGCCACCGCGCGCGCGTCGGCGCCCGATCCCAGCGAATGTTCGTCATAATGGCGCACGTGCACGGGCACATTGAGCGCCTTCATGAAAGCATCAATCGGACCATTGCCGAGGCCTGACGTTTCCTCGTCCTTACCAAAGCGCCGTATGCGGAGCTTTACGCCCTGCATGCCGCCCTCGTCAAACAGCGTGTGGCCGACATATTCGAGCGGGCTGGCGGCCGTGAGGTATTCACTCTCGAAAATCGACCAGATGTCAGCCGCCGTCACTTCCTTGCCCGTGTCGTCGGTCACTTTCTGAACAGACGACGAGAACTCGACCTGTAACCGGCGCGGCAAGGTGAGCCCGTATTCGGCTTCGAGCAGATAGGAGATGCCGCCTTTACCCGACTGGCTGTTGACGCGGATGATGCTCTCGTAGGTGCGCCCCACGTCTGCCGGATCGATCGGCAGATAGGGAACGTCCCA
>JAUSLL010000054.1 GCA_030649335.1 Parvibaculum sp.
ATGAACCGCTCCTTCATCTCCGTCATTCTCGGCGGCTTTGGCGGCGACAGCGGCGGTCCCGCAGCGGCTGCCGGTGGTGAAGTGAAGCCGGTCAAGCTCGGCTCTGCCGACGACGCTGCCTTCATCATGAAGAACGCCCAGAAGGTCATCATCGTGCCGGGCTACGGCATGGCGGTGGCGCAGGCGCAGCATGCGCTGAAAGAAATGACCGACCACCTGAAGAAGGAAGGCGTGAAAATCTCTTACGCCATTCATCCGGTCGCCGGTCGTATGCCGGGCCACATGAACGTGCTGCTCGCTGAAGCCAATGTGCCTTATGACGAAGTCTTCGAGCTTGAAGACATCAACAACCAGTTCGCGCAGGCCGATGTCGCCTTCGTCATCGGTGCCAATGACGTGACGAACCCGTCAGCCAAGACCGACACGGCAAGCCCGATTTACGGCATGCCGATTCTCGATGTTGAAAAAGCCCGCACCGTCTTGTTCATCAAGCGCGGCATGGGCTCGGGCTATGCGGGCGTCGAAAATGAACTCTTCTTCCGCGACAACACGATGATGTTGTTCGGCGATGCCAAGAAGATGGTCGAGCAGATCATTAAAGCGCTCTGACACTTCGGCGCTGAGAAACAAGAGGGCGGCCTTCGCGAGAAGGTCGCCCTTTTTGTTTGGATGCGGATGGTCGCTGCTTTAGGCTTTGTCTGTAAAAAGAAAAACAGGGGAGTCGCGATATGATTTGGGCAGCACGTATTGGTGTCGCACTGGCAGGGCTTTTTTCGCTGATCATGGGCAGCATGGCGATTCTGACGCCTGTTGACCTTGGCAATGCGCTGGGTCTTGCCGCGCAAGGGCCGCTCGGCCTCAATGCACTGAGAGCCGATATGGGTTCGTTCTTTCTGGCCAGTGCCATCGCTTGCGGTCTGGCGCTTTTCGCCGGTCGCCCGAACTGGCTCTGGGGTGCTGCCGCGCTTTACGGTCTTGCAGTCACCGGCCGCTTCATCGGCGTCATTGTTGAAGGCCCGCCTGCCGGCGTTGTACAGCCGATTGTGATTGAACTGGTGCTGGTCGTTTTGCTAGTTTTTGGTGCGAAAAGGCTCGCCCGCGATTGATGGTGCGCTGTCCGGTCCTGTGAGTGGGTTGGTTTGGACCAAAGGCCAGTGCGCGAGACGCCGACGCGGCCCGCCCTGACCACGAACCGGAAACCAACAAATGCACTCACAGTCCATTGCATGGCCGCAAAAAAAGCGCGAATTGCACAGCAATCATTTTGACTCAACGGTCTGGAACGATTTCGCGTTTCGCGACGACGACATCATCATCTCGACCTATGCCAAATCGGGCACCACTTGGATCCAGCAGATTGTCAGCCAATTGATATTCAATGGCCAAGTCGGTTTGCCGGTGGCCGACATGTCGCCTTGGCTCGATTTGCGCGTGCCGCCTAAGGAAGTGAAAATCGGCGAGCTGGAAAAGCAGACCCACCGGCGGTTTATCAAGACCCACCTGCCGGTCGATGCGCTCGTTTTTTCACCCAAGGTCAAATATCTCTATATCGGTCGCGACGGGCGCGATGTGGTGTGGAGCCTTTACAACCATCACATCAATGCCAATCAGAGCTGGTATGAAGCGCTCAACGACACGCCGGGCCTCGTTGGTCCGGCGATTTCAAAACCTGTCGATTCCGTCCTTCAATATTTTGATGAATGGATGGCGCGGGATGGTTATCCCTTCTGGCCCTTCTGGGAAAACATCCGCTCGTGGTGGGCGATCCGTGATCTGCCGAATGTGCATTTTCTCCATTTCGGCAATCTGAAAAAAGATATGCCGGGCGAGATCAGAAAGATCGCGGCCTTTCTCGGTATTTCCGTTGATGAGACCCGTTGGACGCAAATTCTTGAGCATTGCAGCTTCGATTACATGAAAGCGAATGCCGCAGCCTCCGTGCCGCTTGGCGGGGCTTTCTGGGACGGCGGTGCCGCAACTTTTGTGCACAAGGGTGTGAATGGCCGCTGGCAGGGCATGCTGAGCCCCGCGACGTCAGCCGCCTATGAGGCGCGTGCACGCGAGGAACTGGGTGAGGCTTGTGCAGAATGGCTTCTGACAGGCAGGAATGAACCTGACCGCGACTGATAGCGCCGACCATCGCAGAGACGAGAGCGTTTTATTCGGGGCGTCTGGCAAGCGCGAGGCTGGTCTCTATGATCTCGTCGATGAGGGGGCCGGGCGTGCGGGCTTGCGGACGTCCGCTGCCGATGAGCAGAGAACTTCCCTCGATTGTTGACATGATAATTTGCGCGCGCAGCCGCACCGTGCGGGACGTCAGGTCCGGATTGAGGCGTGTAATGCCGAACGCGATCAGATCCAGTTCGCGCTGGTGGAGTTTGGTGATGGCGGTGTTCGCGCCTTTGTCATGGGCCGCCAGTGCCCAGATTTCCCAAAAGAGAATTGACCCTGCCGGTTTGCGCACGTCCTCCAGCAGATAGTGCAGAGACATTCTGAAGGTATCTTCCGGTTTGCCCTTAATCGCGGGCCGTCCGGTCAGGCTGCTGGCGTGACGCTCGCAAATGCCGTCAACCACGGCCTCAACGAGATCTGATTTCGTCGGGAAGTAATATTGCAGATTGCCCAGCGCGATCCCGCATTGATCGGCCAGCTTGCGCATTGTCAGCGCCGCATAACCGTCCGAGATGATTATTTGCTCGGCGATCAACAATACGTGGGCCAGACGCTCGCGTGAGCGGGCTTGTGCCGGAATTTTCTCGGACTGGGAAGGTGCGGCCATGATGTCATTCTAGGATTGACATTTGGGTCAGTCAACCTAATTTAGGTCTATTGAACTAATTTCAAATGAGGTCGGGATGACACAGATACCTGACGTTTACGCTGAAGTGTCCGGCACTATCGAAACGGCACTCACTTTGCCGCGCCGCGCTTATCTGGATGATGCGGTTTTCGACGGTGAGAAAGCCGCCATCTTCCGACGCGAGTGGATTGTCGTTGCCCGCGTTGAGCAACTTGACCACACGGGAAGCTTTCTCACTGTTGATGTAGCCGATGTGCCGCTTGTCATCACCCGCGACGGCGAGGGGCGGTTCCATGCCTTGTCGCGCATCTGTCGCCATCGCGCCATGCCCGTGGCAGCGGGCTGCGGCACGGTCAAAGCCTTCACCTGTCCCTATCACTTGTGGCGCTACGGGCTCGATGGCCGGCTCCTCTCTGCACCGGCGATGGAAAAGTCGGATGTGTTCGATGTTTCACAGCTGGGTTTGCAGCGGTTCCGCGCAGAGGTCTGGGAAGGCTGGATATTCGTCAATCTCGACGAGAACGCGCCGCCGCTCGAAGGGCATTTTGAAAGTCTGAAGCCTTATCTTGCTGCGGATGGATTGGCGGGAATGAAGATTGTCCATTCGCAAAGCTTCGCCTCACCGTGGAACTGGAAAGTCTTCGTCGAAAATTTCGTCGAGTCCTATCATCATGCCGGACCGCATTCGGAGAGCCTGCAGCACAGCAATCCGGCCTTCGGCACCTATGCGCTCGACCTTCCGGAGGGCGCGCCTTTTATGGTGCTCGAAAATCCACCGTCTGAAGGTTCTGATCCCTTTTCCGTCTATGCCGGGTTTCCGACTTTTCTCTTCGCGGTTCAGCGCGGCGAGCTGACAACCGCCGTCTGGTTTCAGATGGACCTTATCGACCACAGCACGTTCAACGTGACAATTCACATATTGATGCCGGAGCCTGCCGCCTCGGATCCCGAGCTCGTCACATTCATGGCGGCTGTGCTGCGCCAGATTCATTTGGAAGATATGACGGTGTGCGACGGCGTGCAGGCTGGGCTCGCCAGTCCCATGATGGTTCCCGGACCACTCAGCCATCTGGAGCGCGGCGTCTGGCAGTTCCATCGCTACTTGCAGCGGAAGATGCGTGAGGGCGCAAACAAAAAAATCTAATCCCCCGCTTCCACACCCGCCTCCATACTCCCCCCATCTCGCTTCGCGAAGGGCGTGTCCGGACTGGCCGAATACGTGGAGAGGGATAGCAGCGTCCTGCGTCATGTGAGGTACCAGTCACATGCCCCGGGAGGTCCATCATGTGGGCCGGACAATATCGATCCGGTGGAT